>SCST01000546.1 GCA_004299465.1 Methylovulum sp.
GAGAATCTTGAGTTGGCCATAAAGACGGACAAGGGCGTATGGTCGAGTCTGCGTTACCGGATAAGCGCCGAACAACGTGATCGCATCCATGAAACACTCAGACATATTCAACTTGAATCCCGTGCCGATACCGCCGCCGGCCTGTTGTCGCACGGCCAGAAGCAGTGGCTGGAGATCGGCATGTTGTTGATGCAGGATCCGAAGCTGTTGCTGCTGGATGAGCCAGTCGCCGGCATGACCGACGCCGAAACCGAGCGCACCGCCGAATTGTTTTTGTCTCTGGCCGGCCGGCATTCGCTGATCGTGGTTGAGCACGACATGGACTTTGTCAGCAGCATCGCCCGCAAGGTCACGGTGTTGCACGAAGGCCGGGTGTTAGCCGAAGGGCCCATGGACGCCATCCAGAACGATGAACGCGTCATCGAAGTCTATTTGGGGCGCTGATATGTTAACCGTGGAGCGTCTCAATCACTATTATGGCGGCAGCCACAGCCTGCGCGATGTATCGTTCGAGATTCCGATAGGTGCCTGCACAACGCTGTTGGGACGCAACGGCATGGGCAAGAGTACACTGCTCAAGTGCCTCATGGGAGTATTGCCCACGCGCAGCGGCGCTATTCGGTTCAACGGCAGCGATATCACCCGCGCCGCGCCGCATGTACGCGCCTGCCTAGGCTTGGCCTATGTGCCTCAGGGACGGGAGATATTCGCGCGCCTCACGGTCGAGGAAAATCTGCTCACCGGCATGGCCGCGCGCCCGGGGAAATCTGCGCAAACGATACCGGGTGAAATCTTCGAGATGTTTCCGGTGTTGAAAGACATGCTCCACCGGCGCGGCGGTGATCTGTCCGGCGGTCAGCAGCAACAGCTCGCCATCGGACGCGCGCTCATGATGCGGCCGAAGCTGTTGATGCTCGACGAACCGACGGAAGGCATACAGCCATCCATCATCAAGGATATCGAGCGCGTCATCCGCGCTCTGACGGATCGCGGCGATATGGCCATCCTGCTGGTCGAGCAATACTACGATTTTGCTAAGGCCCTGGCCGACCATTATATTGTGCTGGCGCGTGGCGAGGTGGCGCAGATGGGCAGCGGCGCCGAGATGGATGCCCAGAACGTGCGCCGCTTCTTGGCGGTATAAGTTTTCTGTAACTCAAACTTTACTCAAGGAGAATCCATGCAAGTAAAATCAGTGCGCATCGGCAGTCTGATTTGTACAGCCTTGCTTACCCCCTTGGCGCAAGCCCATGGCGTAGGCATACACCAGCATGGATGGATCGATGGCACGACCCATTCCTTCCTGGGGCTTATGGCCGCAGCCGCGATCGGACTGGGCTTGGGGTTGGTCTTGACGCGGCGGAATAAGGATAAACGTCCGGACATGCGCCAACCGGCGGATGCACGGCCGCTGCAGAGACGTTTCTGATCCTGCCGTCGCCGATAAATCGTATGCCTGCAGCGGCGCAACGCACGGTGGCACAGGCGAACGCTTGGCGCGGCGAGTTGCATCTAGTATTCGAATGTAATGAACAGGCCACGCGCCTGAGCGCCAGCCGTGCGCGCATTCCGCTGGCGATTCAGCGCCCATTTTATCCGGAAGGCGCGGAACTATGTCATGCGCTGATGCTGCACCCGCCTGGTGGCATGGTGGGTGGAGATCAATTGGAGATTACGTTGGAGTTGAAGGCCGGCGCCCAAGCCTTGCTCACCACACCATCAGCCGGTAAGTGGTATCGTAGCGCCCAAC
>SCST01000547.1 GCA_004299465.1 Methylovulum sp.
GCCATTCCGAAAAGCTATGCTGTTTACCCGACAAATCCGGGAAACTGGACAATGGCAAAGGCGCCGCCGCGGACTGCTCCATCCCCGATAAAAAAACCTTAACGGCAACGCCGCCCGCTAACGCAAGTACAGCAACCAAAATATATGCAGCCACCCTTATCATCGCTTGACCTGTTGTAATGTTGCGATGAAGACATCCGCATCCTGGTAACCAACAACCCGTTGCGCTGCGATTTCCTCGCGATCGGCGCCGAAAAATAAAATGGCGGGAGGGCCGATTAAATTGAATTTCGCTAGCAACGCTTTATCGTCGGCGGAATTCTCGGTGACATCGGCCTGGACCAGGACAAAACCTGCCAAAGAGGCTTTAACTCGCGGATCGGTAAACGTATAAGCCTCCATTTCCTTGCACGAGATACACCAGTCAGCATAAAAATCCAGCATGACAGGCTTATGGCTTGCCGCAGCTTGCCGGACTTTGGCGTCCAATTCTGCGAGTGAGGCAACACGTTCAAACTGAATTCCCTGCTCTTTTGCCGGCATGTTGTCGTTATTGGCGGCAAAGCCTTGCAGCGGCTTCAAAGGGTTATTGTTACCCATGCTAAAGCCGATGAGTATCAACAAACCATAAGCCAGCATCATCAGGCCGATACCTTTAAATAACTTGCGCCAGCCGGAACACGGCTGAGGCAGGGGATCTGTCGCACTCAGGTAAATTGACGGCATGATCAGCAACATCGCCCAAAGCAACATCGTAACTTCAGGCGGCAAAATACGACTGAGCATCCAAACAGCAACAGCCAGCATGATGACACCGAAAACCGCCTTCGTTGAGTTCAGCCAATTTCCGGCTTTAGGCAGGAATTTTCCGGCCGATGCACCTAACAGCAGCAACGGCAACCCCATACCTAAGCCCATGACAAATAATGCGCTGCCTCCCAGCACCACATCGCCGGTCTGGCCGATAAAAATCAATGCCCCGGCCAGCGGCGCAGCGACACAGGGACCGACAATCAGCGACGACAATGCGCCCATGATAGCGGCACCCCAAAGCGAACCGTCACGATGCCGTTCACTGGAATTATGCAGTTTAACCTGAAGCGATTTAGGCAGCTCCAGATGGTAAAAGCCGAACATCGACAAAGACAGCACGACAAAAACCGCACTGAACAACGCAATAATCCACGGCTGCTGGAAAGTCGCTTGCAAATTACTGCCAAATAGCGCCGCGAGTATGCCGAACACGGTATAGGTAAGCGCAGAAGCAACCACATAGCTCAGTGACAGTAAAAACGCCCTGCTTGTCGTTATGCGATGTCCGTGGCCGACGATAATGCCCGACAAAATCGGGATCATCGGAAAAATGCATGGCGTCAGCGATAACAATAATCCGAACCCGAAAAAGCTCAGTAGCGTCATCGCCAAACTGTCTTTATGCAAGGATTGCACAATCCGGTCTTGCTCCGAAAGCACTTGGCCGGATTCAGCCGACGCAGGCTGAACGCCCGTCTCCTGCGCCAAAGGTAGTTCCAGCTTGATGGTTTTGCTCATCGGCGGATAGCACACGCCGCGGTCGGCACAGCCTTGATACTTGGCTTCCAGCGTAATGCCTTGCGCGGCGGCATTTGAACGCATGAGCGGCACATCGAAGCCGAGTTCGTTATGGAATATTTCAACCTGGCCGAATGCCTCGTCGTGCTTAGGCGTCCCGCTGGGAATACTGTACGTCCCTAATTGGATGCCACCGGCATTTACTAAGGCAAGCTGGATTTTTTCCCGGTAGAGATAATAATCCTGTGCGATATCCCAGTTCACATGCAAGGTGTTAGCGTTCTTAACCGATGCAAAAAACCGGAACGCCTGTTCCGGCTGCAATAACTCATTTTGCGCTGGGTTAAAATTGAAACCGGAAAAGCTTTTGACTAGCTGCGCTAATGGATTAGCCTTGACAACCGGTGCACCCGGTAAAGCAATATCCAAGGTTTGCTTCTGGGGCGGATAGCAAACGCCTTTATCGGCACAGGCCTGGTACTGCACGGACAACTGCATCGACGGCACATTGCCGGTATTTGCCAAAGGCAGCAATACATTTAGGCGATTATGATAGTGCTCTATATCACCCAAAAACTCATCGTGTTTAATTTTTCCATCGGGGAAAACAGCAGGCCCTAATTCGATTTGCCTTGTTTTAGATACAAAGCGCATGTTATTGCGATAAACCGAATAGCCCTCGGCTATATCCCAGGAAATTTCCAGCCTGTCAGCGCTTATTGCTTTTGCTGAAACTGTAAACGCTTGTTCCGGTGGTAAAAATTCATCATTTTCGAAAGCAAAGACCGCTTGCCCGGCAAGCGCAAAAAAAAGGCAAAAAACTATTTTAAAGAAAGGCATGTATCGACCCAATCCAGGTATTCAGGTAAACCGCGCTCAATAGATACGGCAATTATTTCAGGAACTTCGTAAGGATGATGCTTAAATAACGTGGTTTCAATCGCCTGATAGCACTCTTTACTCGACTTGATCAGCAGCAAATGCTCCTGAACCGATTCTATTTGCTCTTCCCACGTATAAACCGAGGTAATACCCGGCAAAATGTTCACACAAGCGGCCAGCTTTTTAGTCACCAATAAGCGGGCGAGCTTTTTTGCGGTATCTTTATCAGGACAGGTGCAGAAAATAATTTCGAAGGCGGATGACATAGTTACAGCCCATTAAAACTTGAGGTTGGATATTATCCTAGAAATTAACAGCAATTACCCTTATATTGTGAATAATGATTATATAAGGAGAATTGAATGAATATTATCCAGCTATTGTTTCTGGTAGTGCTGATTGTGCCTTTTGCAGAAATTTATTTATTATTGCAAGTCGGTGGAATTATCGGCGCATTGCCGACTATTTTTTTAGTCGTTTTTACTGCGCTGTTAGGCGCTTTTTTATTAAAACAGCAAGGGCTGGCGACATTTCAGCGCTTCCAACTCAGCTTGGCGCAAGGCGAAGTCCCCGCATATGAAAT
>SCST01000548.1 GCA_004299465.1 Methylovulum sp.
GGCTAAACCTACAATTAAGACCCGTTTACCCTGCATAAAACCCATTATCATTTCCCCGTGCTTTTATTGTTAGAATAGGACTATTGTTAAAATAGGATTTCAAGTATCTATGAGCTGTTTAGTGATGTCCAGTTTTTTGTCCATGCTGCAATGGGCAAGCCACGGCAGGCGAATCCCGATAGGCCTGCCGTCTTATATCGTTTTGACCGTAATCAGCGCGTTTTTGAGCGCATGCGATGTATCTCAACCTAATAATCCGTATAGCGGAAATGACGGTAAACAGATGGTGTTATACAGTTCGTTCTCGGAAAGGCCCAAGCATTTGGATCCCGCCGTTTCCTACAGCTCCAACGAATATACGTTTGTTGCGCAGATTTATGAGCCTCCGTTTCAGTACCATTATTTAAATAGGCCTTATCAACTGGTTCCGCTGACGGCAAGCAAAATGCCGGACGTGATCTATTTGAATCGGCATGGCGAACGCCTGGAACAGAATGCAAAAGACAGTGAAATCGCCTATACCGATTATATCATCGACATCCAGCCGAATATCCGTTACCAGCCCCATCCCGCGCTGGCAAAAAACACGCAGGGTGATTATAGCTATCATCGCCTGAGCGATGCGCAGATTCAACGGCTGACAACTTTGAGCGATTTTACCGATACCGGCTCGCGGGAACTTACCGCCGATGATTACGTGTACCAGGTCAAGCGCTTGGCCCATCCCAAGACGCAGTCGCCTATCGCTGAAATCATGAAAAACTATATTGTCGGCTTCGATGAATTTTCTAAACAGCTCAGAGATAGTTCCAAAGCAGCGGTAAAAGACCAGGTTATGGAGGGGGTGGAAGTTATCAGCCGTTATCAATATCGCATCCGCATCAAGGGCAAATATCCGCAATTCATCTACTGGCTGGCGATGCCGTTTTTCTCGCCGATGCCGTGGGAAGCCGATGCGTTTTATGGTCAACCCGGCTTAAGCGATAAAAATATCACATTGGACTGGTACCCGATCGGCACCGGTGCGTATTTATTGGCCGAGAACAACCCCAATCGGCGTATGACGCTACTGAGAAACCCCAATTTCCACAAGGAAACTTATCCTGCGGAAGGCGAACCGGACGATAAGGCGGCGGGATTGCTCGCGGATGCCGGAAAGCAACTGCCGTTTATCGATAAGGTGGTGTTCACGCTGGAAAAGGAAACCATCCCGTATTGGACGAAATTTTTACAAGGCTATTACGACGCGTCCGGCATAGCCTCCGACAGTTTCGACCAGGCCATACAATTTACCGGCAGCGGCGGGGTTGCATTAACGGATTCAATGCGCGAAAAAGGCATACAACTGCAAACAGCCGTTGAAACGTCCAATTTCTATATGGGCTTTAATATGCTCGACGCCACTATAGGCGGCGGCAGCGAAGCGGCCAGGAAACTGCGGCAGGCCTTGTCAATCGCCGTAGATTTTGAAGAATT
>SCST01000549.1 GCA_004299465.1 Methylovulum sp.
AGCAATTTGTCTGCATCCGCCTGTTTAAAGTGCCTGGCCAGTTCCGTTAAATTAGGCGTTTTTACTCCCAGCCGCTGGCTTTCCTTGTCCAGAATGGTTTTACCGCTTGCAATATTCTGGGTTTGCTGCTGGTTTTTAAACCAGCTTTTGACCCGGCTGATGGCTGCGGAAGATTTTAAATAACCCAGGTTAAGATCTATCCAGTTACGATTAGGGCCACCATCTTTTACCGTTAATATTTCGACCTGTTCGCCTGATTTTAACGTATAGGTGAGCGGCACTATCCGGCCGTTTACTTTGGCCCCGCGGCAGCGATGGCCTATTTCGGTGTGGATGGCATAGGCAAAATCCAGCGGCGTGGAGTTTTTGACCAGGTCGATCAATTGGCCTTTCGGCGTTAGCACATAAACGCGGTCATGAAATAATTCGTTACGGAAGTTTTCGCCCAGTGCGTCATCATCGTCTTTGCTTTCCAATAACTTGCGCAGTGAGCTGATGTTTTTTTCTATCGCCGCATCATGTTTGCCGCCTTCTTTATACGACCAGTGCGCGGCAACGCCCAGTTCGGCAAATTCATGCATGGCCCGGGTGCGTATCTGGACTTCAATGCGGTTGCCGTCAGGGTCAAGAATAACGGTGTGCAGTGATTGATAGCCGTTTTCTTTAGGGTTGGCGATGTAATCGTCAAATTCTTTAGGGATGGTTTGCCAATGACTGTGGACGATTCCCAACGCCGCATAGCAATTGCCCAGGTTATCGACAATAACGCGCACGGCGAGGAGGTCATAAAGTTCGTCTATGTCCAGTTGCTTGCGCTGCATTTTTTTCCAGATGCTGTAAATATGCTTGGGACGACCGGAAATCTCAGCAACGATGCCAACTTCGGCGAGTGTTTCTTTCAGCAGCCCAATAAAACGCTGGACACAGTTTTCGCGCGCCGCCCGGTTATCATTCAGCGATTTGGCTATGCGGAGGTAGGATTGCGGCTTCAGGTAACGGAAAGCCATGTCTTCCAGTTCCCATTTCAACTGGTGAATCCCCATGCGGTTGGCGATCGGGGCATAAATATCCAGGGTTTCCTGGGCAATAAAGCGCCTCACTTCATAGGACTCCCTGGGTAATCCACGCAAGCGTTTGATACGGAAAGCAAGCTTTATTAATACGGCGCGGACATCCTGCGTCATCGACAACAGCATGCGACGCAATATTTCGGTTTGATTCGGCTGGTCAGTCATTTCCAGCGAATAAACGGTGATGGTATTCAGCCAGTTGACATCTTTAACGAGGGCGGCGACGGTAGCACCGAAAAGTTCCTTGATATTCGGCTGCGGATTAAGTTGCGCTAGACGCGGGTCACTTAAGATCGCGGCCAGTATCGTGCTGAGGTCAACATTAAAATCCATCAGGATCGCCGCCACCTCAACGCCTTTAGGGCGGTAATAATGGGCATCGTCCGGGATTTGCGCAACTTGCGCCAGTGCTTTGTCTATCTGTTGGCGGTCGGGCTCGGAAAATCCGCTGAACAAGGAATTATTGAACTCGGTGTTTTTTTTCATCAAAGAGGTGTTAATGATTCGAAAAACCTGCGGGTAATGAACTTGATGGCGCATAACCTGCCGCCTGCCGACAGTCATCTCAACGGCGTCTGGCGGCTGGATTGCCGTCAGACGCTAAACAAGGTTTCGGCTGTTATTTCTTGATAATCACTTTATCGTCGATAACAAGTTCGGAAATACCGCCCAAGGACGCGCTTAATGTGCATGATGCCGATTTAAAGCCGCCTGTTTTGCTGTTTTCGCCAATCCATTTCAAAGTGACATAACTTTCTTTGTCACTCAGGGTTTCGGATGGGAAAAAGACTTGTTCGCCGGTCGTTTTTTTGATCGCCTGCGGGCATTTTTCATTGGCCATAGTCTGTATCGCGACATAGTTCCTGATCATCGACGCCGCTTCCAATTGTTCGGTTGACTGTTGTTTATTGGTCCCTACCAAAAGAAAGCCGGCGGCAAAAACACCCACAACGGCCAGTATAATTTTCATTGTTTCAGACATTTCTCACTCCTCTTATTATGATAGATAGCCGTGCCAGCGATTTTCAGCCGCATAAATCGTCTATGGCTATATGTTTATTGTTTTAAAACTCAATACCTTGCTCGGCCTTTATGCCTTGTTCGTAAGCATGCTTGACATTGCCCATTTCGGTTACCGTATCGGCGACAGCGATCACTTCCGCCGCGGCGTTGCGGCCCGTCAGGATTAAATGCAGCCACGGCGCTTTTTTCTCACGAATAAATTCAGCGATCTCCTCGCCGGAAATCCAGTTGTAACCGCAGCAATAATTTATTTCATCCAATAAAACGACATCGTATGCTTCGGAAAGTATCTTCTGCTTGCTGAATTCCCATATTTCCCGGCTGGTTTTAATGTCCTGCCCCGGATTTTTGGTATCCCAGGTAAACCCGTCACCCAAGGCATGCCATTCAATATTGTCAAAACGTAACGCGGCTTTTTGTTCGCCGGTTTGCCACTGGCCCTTGATATACTGGATTACACATATTTTCATGCCCCAACCGGCCGCACGGAATATCATGCCCAAGGCGCTGGACGATTTGCCTTTGCCTTCGCCGGTATTCACCAGCACCAATCCCCGTCGCCTGTCTCTGGATTTCATAAGTTCCTCGTCTGTAATGAGCTTTTGCATTTTAGCGCATTGGCTGCTTTCAATCATGGTAAAGTTATCCTATCCTTTGCCGTCCTGATTTTAACCTTGATAAAAAAAACAACAATGACTGAAGCAAGCGCGTTATTTTCCTCTGCAAAACAAGTAATCCCCGGCGGCGTCAATTCACCGGTACGTTCGTTTAACGGCGTCGGCGGTACGCCTGTTTTCATCGATCATGCATCAGGGGCTTATATTTACGATAGCTCGGGCAAATCTTATATCGATTATGTCGGTTCCTGGGGACCGATGATTTTGGGACATGCCCATGCCGAAGTCATCGCCGCCGTCAAACAGGCTGCTGAAAAAGGTCTAAGCTTCGGCGCACCGACCGAGATTGAAACACTGATGGCGGAACGGGTATGCGCGATGCTGCCGTCAATCGATCAGGTCAGGATGGTCAGTTCCGGTACAGAAGCGACGATGAGCGCGATACGTTTAGCCAGAGGTTACACCGGCCGCGATAAAATCGTTAAATTCGAAGGCTGTTACCACGGCCATTCCGATTCCTTATTGGTGAAAGCGGGTTCGGGCGCACTGACACTCGGAGTACCCAGTTCGCCCGGCGTACCGGCATCCGTTGCGGAACATACGCTGACGCTGCCCTATAACGATAGTGCCTCGGTGCGGGAGCTGTTTGGAAAATTAGGCGAACAGATCGCCTGTATCATCGTTGAACCTGTTGCCGGCAATATGAACTGCATCCCGCCTGTGCCGGGCTTTCTCGAAACCCTGCGCGAGGTTTGTAATGACTATCAGAGCGTATTAATTTTTGATGAAGTGATGACGGGATTCAGGGTCGGCCTGCAAGGCGCGCAAGGTTTTTATAACATTCAGCCTGATTTGACGACACTAGGTAAAATTATCGGCGGCGGCATGCCGGTCGGCGCTTTTGGCGGTCGGCGTGAAATCATGGCATATCTTGCCCCGTTAGGCCCTGTTTACCAAGCGGGAACATTATCAGGCAATCCTGTTGCGATGGCTGCCGGCTTGAAAACGCTGGAATTAATCGCCAGGCCGGGTTTTTACGAAGCATTGACGGCAAAAACCGAAAAACTGGTATCAGGCATCAAAGCGCGTGCCGATAAAGCGGGCATTGCCGTGACGACTCATAGCATAGGCGGCATGTTCGGCTTGTTTTTCAGTGCCGAGCCTAAAATCACGACATTTGCCCAAGCCATGCAATGTGATCAAAACTTGTTTAAGCGATTTTTCCATGCGATGCTGGAAGAGGGTATCTATTTAGCGCCTTCAGCTTTTGAAGCTGGATTTGTTTCTGCTGCGCACAATGATGAAGAACTGGATAAAACGCTGGATAGCGCTGAAGCGGTATTTAAGGGTTTGTGACGGGAAGTCTGCCGGATGGCTAGGAACTGGCTAATCTGCGTAGTCAGTTGCAAAGAAAAGAGGCAACCCGCGCGAAGCGGGTTGCCCATTTGTCCATTAGATAATGGTTACTTCTTCTGCCTGTGGGCCTTTTTGGCCTTGTGTGACAGTGAATTGTACTTTTTGGCCTTCATCCAAAGACTTAAAGCCGGAACTGTTGATGTTACGAAAGTGAACAAAAACATCGGGGCCGTTTTCTTGCTGAATAAAACCGAAGCCTTTTTCTGAGTTAAACCATTTTACTGTGCCAGTAGTCATGTGTAATCCTGATAAATGAGAGTGTAAAGCCTGTTAAGGCGGGTGGAGCTGGAAAATTTAAGAATTACTTATGATAAACAGGACGAGAAAATACAGAAAGAAAACTTCGTAACGATAAGCATAACGGTAAAACAATTTCAAGCTGAGGGGATAATATAGGGGATGCCTGGCAATGTCAATCTTTAACTCAGGAATATCTACGAAATGAATTAATCATACGCATCGCTGGTACTCGGTCATAGTCACCATGGCTCCAGTGTGCACCCTCTCGATCCCGTGATGGTGGCATCCGGTAACGCCTTTAGCTGGTTGTGGAGTGTTGCGGGCAACGACTATCTGGAAGACGGCGACGGCAATGACATCCTTTATGGCGATGACAAAGACGGCCTGATAACCTCGGCTGACCACGGCCATGACGTCGTGCTGGGCGCGGATAGACCTTCTGTTAATCTTCCTCGATACCCGCCAATTCCAAACCCCGAAACACCGAACACCGCTTGAACACTTCCAAGCCCGGCTCCAGCTGCTTTTGCTGGCAAAACTTGGCGACCAGTTTGGTCAAGCCTTTGATGTCGCGGCCGGTCGCGGTCGGGAACAGTTCGGCCAGTTGCTCTATCAAGGCCTGGTCCAGCGGCAATGCAAACTGCTCGGTCATGACCCGCCAGATTTTACGGCGGTCGGCGCTATTGGGGTTGTGGTATTTGATCATTGCGATGCAGCGGGAAATGATCGCTTCGTCGATGTCGTCGACACGGTTGGTCGTTAAAAACAGCAGGCCGTTGAAATATTCCAGCACTCGCAAGAACACGCCGACCACGGCATTCGAGGCTAGGTTGTCATTGCGGCGCTTGATATAGACGTCGGCCTCGTCGATCAGCATCACCGCGCCCCAGCGCTGCGCGCGGATCAATGTGTCCTTCAGCACTTTTTCCATTTCCGCGACGTTCAGGCCTAATTGCCCGGAATGCACGCGATATAGCGGTCGTTTGATGATTTCCGAATAGACTTCGGCGGTCAGGGTCTTGCCGACACCGGCAGGCCCCGCGCACAACACCGTCGTGCCGCCGGACTTGCCGGCGACGATGTCGTCCATCAGCATATCCATTTCGGCGGTCAGGATGTCGATCAGGTCGGTCTGTTCCGGCGGCAGGACCAGCTTTTGTTTCAATTCCGGCTGGTATTGGTAAGGCTCTACGTCATCGACATGCGCCCAGACATGATGGTGCAGTTCCAGGTGGAACATCAGCATATAGCCATGCACCGGCAGTTCTGTGAATACGCCTTTGGGGATGCCGGCTTTCGTCGCTTCCATCGCGCTTTCGGTCTTGCTGTCGTAGCGTATGCTGTTGCCGGCTTTGCGCAGGTATTTGCCGAGGATGTCGCCGGATGCGTCCAGCGCCAACGCCCGATCGCTGATGATGTTTTCGTCGTTGACCAATCGGCACGCGCCGCCAGCCGACGACAAAACTACGGTGTCCTTGCGCGTCCAGTCGCTGCTACGGTGGCTCGCGGTCGGGTCTTCAGCATAAATCGCGGTGCCCCGGCCGGAAAATTGTTCGCCGTAGCGGCCACGCCAGTCGAAATAGCGCGCGGCGGCTTCGTCGTAGAGGGCGATCAGCTCCGACGTTTCTCTCAGGAAATTTTTCGTGGCGAAGATTTCGGCGATGGTTTTGCCGCTGATGTCCTTGGTGCGAATCATCAACGTTTCGACCGCGATCTTGCCTTTAGAATTGGCTTTCAACTCGATCAGGATGCGGCCCGCCTCTTCCTCGCCGGGCGGCGTATAATCGATCCGGGTAATCAGGTAGGCATGCGTCCTGCCCTTCGCATCGGCATGGAACAGCCAGCCGCGCTCTGCATCGTCAACCAGGTAACGCGTGACGGCGGGCAGCAGCAGTTCCAATTGCTCGGCGTCATAACGCCTGCCGCCGTCATGCAGCGCGGTTTGCAGTGTTGCCAGTAGCGCCGCCTGGCTTTGGGCGCCGGAAGACCGGTACAGCTCGTGCAGGAAATGCCATTCTTCCGCGGCCAGTTGCGGGTATAACACTTCGGCCTTGTTGCCGAAACGCAATTGTTCTTTCAGCGCAACCAGGTGCGGGAAGGTTTCGACCAGGCTTTCGACATAACGGCGTTCGATGTGTAATTTCATACCGGCTCCTGTTGGGCTATGGCGGCATAGAGAATTTCGGCGATATGCCGCGGCTTGCCGAAGCCGCCGTTGGCAATCTGTTGTTGGCACGAAAAACCGTTAGCGACTACCGCCGCTTGCGGTTCGGCGCGCAGGGCTGGGAACAGCGCTTGTTCGGCCATCGCCTGCGAGGCGGTGTAATGCTCCGCTTCCAGGCCGAAATGCCCGGCCATGCCGCAGCAGGACGATTCGATCAATTCGAAGTCGAGACCGGCTACGGTTTTCAGCACCTTGCGCATCGCTTTCATTGCGCCGACGGCTTTCTGGTGGCAATGGCCATGCACCAGCATGCGTTCGCCATCGGACTTGAATGCCAACGGCCAGCGATTGGCGGTCTGCTCCCTCGCGATAAATTCTTCCAGCAACAGCACGCGCTCGGCCAATCGGCTTGCCGCATCGCCCAAGCCTAGTTTCAGGTATTCGTCGCGCAAGCTCAATATGCAGGACGGTTCCAGGCCGATGATAATGCGGCCGGCGTCGACATGCGGCTGTAAAGCCTGCAACAATCGTGTGGCTTCGTTTTGGGCCTTAGCTATCATGCCGTTGGCAAAATAGGTGCGTCCGCAGCACAACGAATCGTGTTCGTCCGCCAAGCCGACAGTCTGCACCGTATAGCCCGCGGCACTGAGCAGCTTGATGGCGGCTTCGGCGACTGCGGGGTTGAAACGGCGGTTGAAGGTATCGACGAATAACACGACTTCACGAGTCGGTGTGCTTGATTCGGGAAGCAAGATGTTTTCCGTGGCGGGTTTCTTGCTGCGGTCATATGCGGCCGGAACCGGCAACGGCGCTTTTGCGGTGATACCCAAGCTGCGTTCGAGAAGATGTGCGAGCCAGGCGTGCTGATTGCGCCAGACCACCAGCTTCCTGATTAGCGGCCAGCGCAGCAGCCTGGGCAGATGCGCCCACAGCGTATGGCGCAACGGCAGGCCGCCGGATTGACGGCGTTGGGCCAGGTATTCGGCCTTGATCAGCGCCATATCGAGTTCGTTTTCGCATTCGCGCTTGCAGCCTTTGCAACTGACGCACAAATTCATCGCTTCGGCCAGTTCAGGATCGAACAGCGCGTCGTCATCGGCGGCATTTAGTGCCGTCTTCAATAACTTGACCCGGCCGCCCGGCGATAAGGCCGGCTTGCCGGTGACCCTGAAACTCGGGCACATCACGCCTTTGCCGGCCTGCTCGCACTGGCGGCTGGCGATGCATACCGCAACCGCCTTGGCAAAATCGCCGCCGCTTTTGGGTATGTCGGCATAGGCATCGCCCATGCCGGCGTTTTGATAATCGGACCAATCGAGAAAAAGCTTCATCACTGTTTGCTGGGGTAAATAACAGCTTCCAAGCAAAAACAGCGCCATGTGTGGACTATAGCATTAGCGGGAAGCGCGGCGGCTTGTTTTGTAGCAAAGCCTACAATCGGCCGCGCTTATAGGACGTTTCATAACAGCGTTTCAGGGAGGCAGGGTACGCATTGCGTATCTTTTCGGAGGGTGAACAGCAATAAGATTAGGCTGCTAATGACATCTGCTGTAGGGCGTGCCGTGCGCGCCTGGGAGTTAAGGCGCGCACGGCACGCCCTACATCTCTTGATAAGCAGCGACGGCACAATCATTGCTTTTAAACGGCATTTACCTTACAAACTGAATGGAAAATAAACGATGAACATCGAAAACTGCGAATGCCGTTATTTTATAAGCTATAGCGGCATTAAATTACCGCTGAAACTGGTTGACCCGCTGATCGAAGCCAACCTGCAAAACCGCAATACCTTCTTTAAGGGTTATTTCGACGGGCAAGACCGGCTATTACTGTGCCAGAAAGTGGTTTACGGAGAAGTCGAACTGGAACACCGCTACGATTATTACGACAGCGGTGTGCTGCAACAGGCAGAGATTACCGATGTGGACGGCGAAGTAACATTGTTGCGGTTTGATGAGACCGGCGCGCCGCTTGGCAGTCCGGGTTGAACGGACAACGCTTTCGCCACCTAACTGGCCGGGTTTATATCGGGTTTATTGCTCGGTGCGCGCCGCTTGCCGATATTTTTTTTGTCTCGGTGGCGTATCTTGACTTTTTCGGCGGCGGCTTTTTTAGGCTCGCGTTTTATTTTACTGCCCGCCGCCTTGCCGGATGACTTGAGTTTTTTCGGGCCTTTGTAACTACCTTCCAGTTCCTTGATCGTGCGGCGTTCAAACTTCTGTTTTAAAAACCGCTGTATGCCCGACATTAAATTCCATTCCGTGCTCTTTACCAGCGCAACGGCCAGGCCCTGTTCATCGGCTCGACCGGTCCGTCCGATGCGGTGGATATAATCAATGCCGTTCCTCGGCACATCGAAATTAATGACCAGGTTAACGCCTTTGACATCCAGCCCGCGCGCGGCAAGGTCGGTAGATACGACGATATTGACGATGCCGTCACGGAACAAGCTCATCATGCGATTCCGGTCTTTCTGGTCCATTTCGCCGTGCAGCACGCCGACGCGCAGCTTTTGCCCGCGTAACGGGCCTTGCAGCTCAACGGCTTTCAAACGGGTATTCGTGAATACCAGCGCCTTGTCGTAAGTCTCATTGAGCAGAATCCACGCCAGCAGTTTTTGCTTGTGGTCATTATCGTCAGCCAGGACGATTTGCTGCTGAATATTGCTGTGCCCGTCATGCAGGGTATTTAAGGCGACCGTCTTGTAATGGTTTTTAAGTATCCTGTCGGCGATTTTAATCACGCCGTAATGCGTCAGCGTCGCCGAAAACAGTAGGGTTTGCCGTTCGTCATTGCAATGCCCGGCAATGGCCAGCACATCGTCGCTAAAGCCCATATCCAGCATGCGGTCGGCTTCATCGAGGATTAACACGTCCAGGTGGCTGAAATCGGCCGCGTCCTGGTTGATCAATTCCAGCAGACGGCCCGGCGTCGCGATGATAATTTCGGCATTGCGCCGTAGCGCACCTTGCTGCTGTTTGAAATCTTCGCCGCCGGTAATCAAGCCGATTTTCAATTCGGTAAATTCGGCCAGCGCCCGGCATTGATTATACGTTTGCTGCGCCAGTTCACGCGTCGGTGCTAGGATCAACGCGCGCGTGCCGAATAATGTCGAGCGCCGGCTCAACAGGTGATGCAGCGTAGGCAGCAAAAAGGCGGCGGTTTTACCGCTGCCCGTTTCGGCGCTGACCAGCAGGTCTTTATGCTCCAATGCCGGCGGAACGGCTTGCTGCTGTACCGGCGTGGGCTGTTCAAAGCCGATTTTTTCGACGGCTTTAAGTAATTCTTCTGCGAGTGATAGACTGGAAAACGATAAGGGTGACTCTGTTGTATGCGGCATGAATCTGGGTCGGTTTGCGATTGCACAAACGGTGTGCGAAAAGCGCTGAGGGAAGTTGCCGCCATTATAAACTTTTTGCCGGCAGGATTATCATTAATCGCGCGGCGCTCAACGGGCCCATTATTGCCAATCCGCTTTTAACTGTTAAGCTTAGGTCTCTTGGGGAAGGTCGCCCAGGATTGGGGCAAAAATAATTTCCGCATTTGGATCTAAAGGCTTTAAAAATCGACCACTACCATTAAGTCTGGCCCCCGCCAAACGCAGGGCCTTTATGCAGGCTTAGCGGCAACGATGCTAATTAGCCGCTATAAATTTTATTACCGACAAGAGGTTACACCATGATACCAATTAGAGACACCGCGCCCTGCTATTCAAAGCCTTTGGTAACCTGGGGCATCATGGCGGTTTGCATTGTCGTGTTTGTCGCCATGTATTTCATGCCCGACGCCCAAAGCCTTAGGCTGATCAACCTTTACGGTATGGTACCGGTGCGTTATTCGCATGGTTGGGCCAATTATAACGGCATGCCGTTTGACGGCTATTTGTCATTTGTCACTAACCTGTTTTTACATGCAAGCTGGTGGCATTTGATCATGAACATGTGGTTTATGTGGATTTTTGCCGATAATGTCGAGGACCGGATGGGTCGCCTCCCGTTTCTTGTTTTTTACCTGGTCTGCGGCCTTTTCGCGACCATTTTGCAGTGGTATTTCGACCCTAAGCTGACGATCCCGGTCGTAGGCGCATCAGGAGCCATAGCCGGCGTATTGGCCGCGTATTTTTTCCTTTATCCTTTAGAGCGCGTGGTCGTTTGGGTTCCCCTGTTTTTCCTGCCTATCGTTATTCATGTTCCCGCGATTGCTTTTTTGGGGCTATGGATCATGTTCCAGTTACATAATGCAACCACGTCGATTATTTTTGATAATGTACCGGTCGATGTCGCTTGGTGGGCGCATTTAGGCGGATTTATAGCCGGTTCCCTACTGTACCGGTTCTTTGTACGGAAAGAGGCTTATCAAGAAAAATAAAGTCTTTTAATGGCTTTAAGGTATAATTTGAAGCTTAAAAAGGTGCGGCTCCAGAAGGGCCTACACACAGATTTCTTAAAGTTATCCGGATATTGAACCTCATGAAAAAAGTTAACGTTGCGTTGGTAAGGCTGCTTCAGTTCGTCGTTTTTGTACTCTTCACCTTTATGGTCATAGCCTATTTTGGCGCTATGGTGTTACTGCCGCTGGATGCCATCGCATTGCTGATAAAGCTGATGGGCGTTGTCGGCCTGCATGGTTTTATCGGGGCATTGATCGCCATCCCGGCGGTGGGTTATTTATGCCTTATCGTTTATAAAACGCCGGGGCTTTGCCAGATGGTTATCGATACCGGCGTTGACTTGGTGAAAACCGGCAAAGCCAGGGTCGAAGCGTTTAATGAAATTGTCGTCGCGGTAAGAGGCTGATTTTTTCGATCATGAGAGGGAGCACCGTTTAGCGGCGCTCCCTTTTTTTATGCTTCGGTAAAAATCGCATTGATGAAGGCGGAAATATGCTGTATTTCTTCGATGCACACGGAATGCTCCATCAGGTAATCATGCCATTTGACATGGTAGCCCAGCGCCTCAAGCCCATCTAGCGCCGCTTTGGCATGTTCAATCGCGATAACGGCATCGAGTATGCCGTGAGCCATAAAAATCGGCGTAGTGTAATTGGCGGACGAACCTTCGGCTTTTAATTGCTCAACCGTCGGCAAACATGCCGATAACGCAACAATCCCTGCCAACGGCTTCGGGTACCTCAAGCCTGCATGCAATGCAATCACGCCGCCTTGGGAAAACCCGGCGAGTAAAATATGCCTGGATGGGATGCCTTTATCGATTTCCTGCTGGATAAGGCGTTCAATCAACCCGGTCGAGCGGTAAATCCCCGCGACATCGACATCAGTTTCCAGCGTCATCCCTAAAATATCGTACCAGGCGCGCATTTTCATGCCGCCGTTGATGGTAACGGGCTGGACAGGCGCATTAGGGAAAATAAAATGGACATGGGCTGCCGCGGCCAGGTGTAAATCAGGGACTATACCTTCAAAATCATGTCCATCCGCCCCCAGGCCATGCAGCCATATCACAGAATATTTATGCATTGATGTGGGCGGTATATCAATCATAGTAAGATCAGCGGGCATTGTCGTTTTCCAGGGGTGATTAAAATCGAATCATCAGCATTCTCGATTATAGTATCCGAAGCTTGGCCAAGCGCAACTATTTCTATCGGATACACGCAGGATTTCATGCAAAGATGGGTACAATACCGGTATGCAAACCCTTTCCCCCTTAAGGCCATGCTCAATCACATTATTTTGATCTGCTTAATGCTGCTGGGTTTTCTGTACTGGTATAAAGCGCAGGAAATCAAGGAGATTGCATTTAACGCAACCCGTGCGCATTGCCTGGCCATGGACGTGCAAATGCTTGATGATTATATTGCCACCGACGGCCTTAGCTTAGTAAGAGACGCCGCCGGGGCAATACACTGCCGACGCAGCTTCCTGTTTGAATTCGCATCCACCGGCGAAAAACGCTATAACGGAAAAATCATCATGCTGGGCCGGCGGGTTGAGTCCATAGACATGGAACCGTACCGAATCGACCTGACACCACAAACTTTTTCAGGAGTATGACATGAAACACTGCCCGTCATGCGGTCACGAACGCAACAATAACGATATGCGCTGCCCGGAATGCGGCCGTTTTTACTCAAGAGTAATCGAGCTGATTGACGAAGCCGCCGCCGATGAAGAAAAAAACACACTGCGCGGACGCTACCAACGCATCCTGGAGTCAGGCAATATCAAACAGGCGCTGCTGCTGGAATGGCGGCAGATAAGAGCCGGGCTGTCCAGGCAGGCGTTATTTGCACTGTTTGTTATTTTTGCGTTTGTTTTTGCGTTGATCATTACGGTGCTGTGATTAATGCCTTAATCTCCGGCACGCACGATCCGCAATTGCTCCCCGCTTTTAAACACCGGCCGACGTCCTGATGGCTTTTCAGTCCTTTTGCCTTGATGGCGTCGCGTATGGTTTTTTCACCAACATTAAAACACGCGCAAACAATAGCGCCTACGTCGGGAACGCCCAACGGCGGTATGCCGGTCAGCAGCGCACGCCGTTCCTCGGCGTCTAGGCCGTCTTTAGCAAACAGGCCGGCCAGCCAGCCGCGTTCGGGCAAGTTGCGCAGTCCCGCGATAAATACTACGCTGTCCAGGCGGTTATCGGCCAGTTGCGCGGCGCGGTAATTGCCGGCGCCTTTATCCTGGTATTCCAGCCATTGCGCCTCAGCGCCGTCACCCAGCTGGG
>SCST01000550.1 GCA_004299465.1 Methylovulum sp.
CGGCACGATTGCCGCTTTAATGGTTCATTAATATATGCTGCCTGTCATTGCCCTGGTCGGGCGCCCTAATGTGGGCAAATCCACCTTATTCAATTACCTGACCCGCAGTCGCGAGGCGCTGGTCGCCGACTTTCCCGGCTTGACGCGGGACCGGCAATACGGCCGGGTCAAACACGGCATCCGCCCTTGCCTCGTCGTTGACACGGGCGGTATTGCCGATGATGCCGAAGGCATAGAAAGCATTTCGAGAAAGCAGGTAGAGATAGCGCTGCAAGAGGCCGATGTCGTGATCTTCATGGTCGATGCGCGCGAAGGCCTTAGCGCATCCGATAAAGTCATTGCCGACAATTTAAGAAAACTCGATAAGCCGATAATTCTTGCGACCAACAAGGTCGACGGTATCGATGCGAACCTGGCGGCGACGGATTTTTACTCACTCGCGTTAGGCGAGCCGGTGCAACTTGCCGCGTCACATGGGCGCGGCGTGCCGGAATTGCTGGAAAGGGTTAACCGCTTATTGCCCGCCGCCGCAGACCTGGTCGATGATGACGGCGAACGTAAGGGCATCGGCATTGCCGTGGTCGGGCGGCCGAATGTCGGCAAATCGACGCTGGTCAACCGCCTGCTGGGCGAAGAGCGCGTCATTGTCTATGACGAGCCTGGAACGACGCGCGACAGCATCTATATTCCTTTTGAACGCAACGGCAAACAGTTCACGCTGATCGATACCGCCGGTATGCGCCGCCGTTCCAGGATAGCCGAGACGATAGAAAAATTCAGCGTCATCAAGTCCCTGCAAGCGATTGAAAAAGCGCATGTCGTGATTTACCTGATCGACGCCAGTGAAGGCATTACCGACCAGGATGCGCATTTGCTCGGCCTGGTCATAGAAGCGGGCCGGGCATTGATTATCGGGCTTAATAAATGGGACGGCCTGAGCATAGAACAAAAGGAAACCGTGAAACGGCAACTGGATGTCAAATTGTCCTTCCTGGAATTCGCCGAAAAACACCCGATTTCGGCATTGCACGGCAGCGGCGTCGGCAAATTGTTCGATGTCGTGCATACCTTGTACGACAGCGCGATGATTAACATGTCGACGCCGGTCTTGACACGCATCCTGCAGGATGCAACCGATGCGCACCACCCGCCGTTGGTCAATAACCGGCGCATAAAGCTCAAATATGCGCATCAGGGCGGACGCAACCCACCCGTCGTTATCATTCACGGCGTACAAACCGATGCACTGCCTATATCGTATAAGCGCTATTTAACGAATTATTTCCGTGAGCGCTTAAAATTGTCCGGTACGCCGATACGCCTGGAGTTTAAATCGTCGGTTAACCCCTTTCAGGGCAAGAAAAATAAACTGACCGAATGGCAGGTCAAAAAGCGCGAGCGTTTGATGAAGCGCGTGAAAAATAAAAAATAAGACCGTAGGGCGTGCCGTGTGCGCCTTGGATGCATAGGTCGCGCACGGCACGCCAGACTTATCTCTGGATGCGTATAACCATTTCATAAAATACAGGACTAATCAATGGCGACCATCAGCTTTCAAGGCAATCCACTGCATACCTCTGGCGAATTACCGGCAATAGGCAGTAAAGCGCCTGATTTTGTCCTGGTCGATAATCAATTGGAAGATGTGACGCTTGCCGCTTATGCCGGCAAAAGAAAGCTCCTGAATATCGTCCCCAGCCTGGATACCCCGACTTGCGCGGCGTCGACGCGCAAATTCAACCAAAAGGCGGCGCACTTGTCCAATACCGTGGTGTTGGTTATATCCGCCGATTTGCCGTTTGCACAATGCCGTTTTTGTGAAACCGAAGATTTAACGGACGTCATTTTCTTATCAAGCTTTCGTTCCAGCTTTGCCGACGATTACGGCGTCAAGCTGGCCGATACGCTGCTGGCAGGATTAACGGCCCGCGCCGTTGTGATTATTGATGAACACGACCAGGTCATCTATACCGAGCTGGTCAGCGAGCTGGCCGATGAGCCTGATTATGAAAGCGCTTTGGCAGCGTTATAGCGGCCATATCGCTATCAAGACATCTCCATACAGACTACTGTTTCCTTACGCTAGCGCCAACCTACAAAACACCAAGCAGACGGAATTGAGTTGTCCAACAATTCATTTGTAGTCAGACGATATTTGGCGCTAGAATCAGGCCGGTAGATGGTAGGCCCAAACATTCAATCGACTCGGAGACTATGATGGCACAAGTCAAAGGCGACAGAAAAAATAACACCCTCACGGGTGGAGCGGGTAATGATTTACTCTTTGGTTATCAAGGCAATGATATTTTAAAGGGGAATGACGGGAATGACAGGCTTAATGGTGGCTTAGGTATTGATACACTTTCAGGCGGTGCGGGTAACGATACGTATTTCGTTGATAACCTAAGCGATACCGTCATAGAAGATTCAGACGGCGGAACCGATACAATCAAAGCATCAGTCAATTGGACATTAAGGGCTAATGTAGAAAATCTTATTTTAACAGGCACTTCCGCGCTCGATGGCACCGGAAATGAGTTAAGCAATACCATTACCGGTAATGCGGCAGCTAATACGCTTGAAGGTAGGGCAGGCGATGACACCTTGACGGGTGGTGACGGTAATGATGTTTTATATGGGGGATCAGGGAATGATAGGCTTGATGGAGGGCAAGGAAGCGATATTCTTTCAGGCGGCTTGAGTAACGATACGTATGTCATTGATAATGCAGGCGATGTCGTCATAGAATACTCACACTCAGGAACCGATACCGTCAAAGCATCAGTCAGCTTTACATTAGGGGCTAATATAGAAACGCTCGTTTTAACAGGGACTTCAGCGATTGATGGCAGCGGAAATGGGTTAGCGGATATCATAGGCAATGCAGAGGCCAATACGCTTGATGGCGGGGTTAGGGGTTCCCGGAGTACGTATATTCGACTGTATGGCAATGACGGTGATGATACATTGCAAAACGGCAATTATCTATCTGGTGGTAAAGGCAATGATCTATTAAAAATCAGTGTTCTTTTTGGTAGCAGTATAGATGGTGGAATGGGAGCTAAGGATGTACTGGAAATAGACGGTTCAAATCAACATATTGATTTTTCAACGGCTCCAATCCGGGGTATAGAAACGATAAAATTCTTGGGCAGTGGCAACATATTTAAACTAAACGCCCAGAGCTTGCTTGATATGGATGCTCATGGCAATACGCTGACATTGGAGAATGCGGCTGGCGACAGGCTGTTATTAGAGGACACATGGGTGAATGCGGGTATCAACGGGGGCTATCAAGTGCTCACCCGGCAAGGTGCCACAGTTAAAATAAACCCGGATACTGCGATAATACCCTCTTATACCGTTTCTGATGCGGCAACAGCAGCGCAAGTCGGCAATTTTTTTACGTCCGGCAATGAAGCGATTGTTATTGATTTTGGCGGCAGCGCCTACCGGGATACTGAGCTTTCGAACGGCGTAATAGACCTGAGCGGTTTTGGTTTGGAAGATACACTTGTGATTGCTATACACGACGGATGTATAGGAAACGACGGCTTAGCCACCAGGTATCATAAGGGCAGCGCCAGCAGATCCCGGTATATATCTCAATTTGACGACTCCATCAGTGATTTTACTAAAGCAGACCGAGTGTCATGGAAAACAGCAGCAAATACAGCAAAGCTGGTATCAAGAACCTTATTCGGAACAGGAAACATACAATTAGTCGGCCTATCGACGGGCTTGCCTGATAGCCAATTTGTATATATTTAGTGCCTGAATGAAAAACTGATGTTGAAAAAAATCTGCGTAAAAATAGTGGGTCCAAACATTCAATTGACTCGGAGACTATGATGGCACAAATCAGAGGCGACAGTAAAAATGTAATTACTTGCTCGTTTGCGCGTTCGCGGTCTATGAAGCTCCAGCTTCGTGTGACAGGAAGCTGGAGCTTCCGGAGCCGGGTTCCCAAGCCGGAGAGACTGTGAAAGTATCTAAAATCCAGCGAGTCTGTAAAGCGATTTTTAGCCCCATTTTCTAAAAACGCACTGAATGTTGCTTTAGCAAGACACTTTTTATTGAAAAAAGCGTTTACCCCGGTGTTGTTTACGCATATTTAACTGTTTTTACCGAATTACCCGAACGCCGGGCGTAATAATCACTAAGCGCATCCACACCGAGAATGTTCAGCACTCGGGTAAATTTGTAACTCAGCACCATCAAGCTAAACTCACCGCGACATTTTTCCAGTCCGCGCATCAAGAAATGGTGCATGCCGGCACGGTGTTTGAGAACGCCAAAAGGGTGTTCAGCCATAGCCCCGCGTTGTTTCATGTTGTTGGGGTAAGGTTGCATGCGTTGCTGGTGGCGTTCATCCACCGCCTCATGTTCCCAGCGGCTGATTTGCCGGGTGGTCGCTTTTTCGGCCAGACACTGTCCGCGTAGCGGGCACTGGCTGCAATCGGTGGTTTTGCTTTGATAGCGGGTGATCCATTTGTTGTTTTTTTTGTACGGGCTTGCCGCGCACTGTCAAGGGCTTGCCTTGCGGACAGACGTACTGGTCGTGTTCGGCATCGTAGCCGAATTGATCGCGGGTGAAGCGGCCTTGTTCCGCGATGGCTTTGGATTTATCGGGAATGGCGACGTAAACGGTGAGTTTTTGGTCTTCGCAAGTTTTCAGTTGATTGCCATCATACGACTGCAGGGATGCAGGAGGTAGGGCAACGCAGGAGCAGTTGCCGAGTAACCGCTGTCGGCAACAGCGCTGAGGTTTTCTGATTGCAACAGCTCTTGGGTTTTTTCCAACTGAGCGGGACTGGGTATGTACACCATGCGCGCCAACTTAAGGAAAAGTACATCATTCCGGCAGGGATGCCGGAGCCGTTAGACCGCGAAGCGAATCCAGAAGCCAGGGAGGGTAAGAGTTGCAAGCACATTCATGTGTTCTGGATGTCGGCAATCCCTGCAGACATAACGGCTTATCCACATCTGTGATAGATTGTAGACTCTAAGTCGGCGCATATGGGATTGTAACCCTGTCCCAAACTTTTTTGGGGTGCCTGAACTTCATGGCAGCGATTAACCAATATGAAACCTTGCAGACGGGGCAACATGCTCCGTCCGGCTCAGGGCAGGGTTATTTCCCCAATCCCTTTACACGATGTTTGCTAAAATAAAACTTCTTATGTTCAGGAGATGATGTTATGAGTCTATCGCAACCGACTTTTGATGATGTGTGGAAGTTGTTTCAGGAAACCAGCAAAGGAATGCGCGAAATGTCGCAAGAGTTTGATCGAAAACTTGAAGAAGACAGAAAAGAGCGTCGCGAAATGTCGCAGGATACCGATAAAATAATCCGCGAAATGTCGCAGGATACCGACAAAATAATCCGCGAAATGTCGCAGGATACCGATAAAAGAATTCGCGAAATGTCGCGCGATACCGATAAAAGAATTAAGCAAGTCACTGAAAGCATCGGTCGCCTGGGCAATAAACTCGGTGATTTTGTCGAAGAAATGGTACGCCCTGCCGCTGTGCGCTTATTTCGAGAGCGCGGTATTGATGTGCATGAAGTGCATCAGAATGTCAGCGCAAACCGTCACGGTGAAGGCATTGAAGTCGACTTGCTGGTAGTCAATGACGGCGATGTAATCGCGATTGAATGCAAAAGCAGCTTAAGCATAGATGATGTCAACGAGCATCTAAAGCGCCTGGAAAAATTAAAACGCCTGTTGCCTGCGTATGCCAGTAAGCAGGTGATGGGGGCTGTTACCGGCATGGTCATTCCTGATAATGTTGCCCAGTATGCTTACCGGCAAGGCCTGTATGTGATTGCTCAAACCGGCGATCATTTGGCCGTGCGTAATGATATGAGTTTTCAGGCAAAAATCTGGTGACGCATCCTTCACGGTAATAAGTTTCGTAGGACGTAACTACTCACGCAATCCCATCCCTAACGTTTTTGCGATACCTGGACTTCTTAGCTGCGTTTAATCAACGCGAGACCTTGTGGACGGTGAACACTAGCCCATAAGTAGCTATACTTTAAACGGCCGGGTTTTCGATTTTTTATGTATAGGGTATCAATCACGGTTTCGCGGTGGTATCCGTCGAATGTGCACCGGTCAACGGCACAAAACTTACCTCCAGAATGGTTTGCGTTTCGATGCTGCCGTCTGCATTTTTCTGCAACACCCTCAATTCTTGACAGCCATACGGCCGGCCGACCGGGATTACCAGGCGCGCTCCTATCCGCAACTGGTCTATCAGGGCTTGGGGAATATGCGGCGCGGCGGCGGTGACGATAATGCCATTATAAGGGGCATGTTCCGTCCAGCCGTAATAGCCATCACCGCTACGCAGTTCGATGTTCTCATAGCCGAGTTTATCGAGTCGCTCACGAGCGGCGATGGACAGCTTTTCTATAATTTCCATACTGTACACTTGTCGCACCAGGCAGGCGAGAACGGCGCTTTGGTAGCCGGAGCCGGTGCCGATTTCCAGGACGGTATCGTCCGCTTGCGGATTCAGTAAGTCGCTCATCAGCGCGACAATATACGGCTGTGAGATCGTTTGCCCGGAACCGATCGGCAACGGGCCGTTGTAAAAGGCGTACTGCTGGAGTTCTTCGGGGACGAAATGCCGGCGCGGCACCTGTTTTATCGCTGTCATGACGCGCTCGCTCAGCGCATCTTTACCGGTCAAATGACGGGTTAATTTGACCTCTATTTCAATATCCTGCAACATGCTTTCCATAGTGTTCATCGGTAATGGCCCCTTGAAAATGAATGCCTATCGTAAGTTCGGTTTGGATTCGGCCGGTGACAAACTATAAACGAATTACGCCACCTGCACATAATAACCGACCTTTTTTCGACAGAGTCTAAGCTATGAAAAAAACACCGATAGCGCCCACCCAGCTTTACAAGCCTTGCAATATTGAGCAATTAAAATTCTCTTCCACCGACGAGCTGCAGGATATTGATATTGTCGTCGGCCAGGAACGGGCGATGGAAGCCATCAAGTTCGGCATTCGCATCGATAAAAGCGGCTACAATATTTTTGCGATGGCCCCGGACGGCACCGGGAAATTGACCACGGTCAAGCAGCTGGTCGAGCATGAAGCGTGCCGGCAACCGGTTCCTTCCGACTGGTGTTATGTGCATAACTTCAACCAGCCCGCAAAACCTGCGGCAATCCGGCTGGAACCTGGGCAGGGCAGGGTTTTCCAGATGGATATGGCCGAGTTGATAGACGAATTG
>SCST01000551.1 GCA_004299465.1 Methylovulum sp.
GCTAAATGGTGAAATAGCGGCCGGATCGGCGGGAATCAACGGTAATCGCAATGTAAACATGCTGCCTTGGCCTAATACGCTGTCGGCAAACAGTTCGCCGCCCATTGCCTTTGACAACTGTAGTGCGATCGCCAGCCCCAAACCTAGACCCGAGTCGTTGCCGCCGTCGACCCGTTCAAACGGCTGGAAAATACGCTCGATATGCGCGGATGCGATGCCCCTGCCGGTATCCTGTACCTGCAGTTGTAATTGGCTGTGGTTATTCCGGCTCAGGCGCAAGGCAATTTGGCCGTTTTTGGTATGCGCGGCGGCATTGGAGAGTAAAACGACGCCGATTTGAATGAGGCGGCGGCTATCCGTTTCTATGCAAATGGGCAAATCGGTATCGACAGTCAATAAGAATTCATTATTGCCTTGCGCCGCTAAAGTTGTTCCGTAAGCGTGTAATTGCTCAACCAGGCGATGAGTATAGTTGGGCTGGAGTTTGATATACAGTTCTGAGTATGAATTTTTAACGAAGGCGAGCAAATCATCAATCAAATCCAGTAAGTGTTGGCCGGCGTCGGAAATGGTACCCATGTAGCGTAGCGTTTTTTCGCGCCGGGCTAAGTCGGCATAGTTTAAAATCGTATGCATGGGTGAGCGCAACTCATGGCTGACTTTGGCTAAAAACAGCGTTTTCGCCTGGTTGGCTTTATTCGCCTCGTCGCGTGCCGCTTCAAGCTCCAGGGTTCGCTGCTTGACTTCCTGGTCCAAACGCATTTCAGTTTCACGTTGCAGGATCATATTTACTTCGAGGGCTTGTTCGCGTTCGGTACGCAGCCTATCGACACGCGCAGCCGTACCCAGGTAAAAAAATAGCGTGCTGATGAAAGCATTTAATAGCGCCATAAAATCAACGTTGCTACTCGGTGCAATCCAACCCGCAGCCTCAATCAAGCGGCGATAAAAGCCGAAGATAGCAAAGCTATAACCGCATAACAGCCACCAAGCCGGGTAGAAGCCTCGCCAAGCAGTAATAAAACAGGCATAAAACACGGCCAATTGCACCAGTAAGCCTAAAAGACTGAGGCCTTTGAATACGCTCCCCAGTGAATCGACCACTGTTGCGACGAGACCTACACCGCCTGCAATCACGGCTATGCTGAAAAAAAGATAACGCAACCAGCATGAGTAATGGCTGCGTGGCAAAAACAAAGCCACCAACAGCATCTGGATCACTAAAAAAATGGCTGACAGGACATTAATTAGCGGTAATAAAAAACCAGGCGGCTGCGGCCAAAGATAAAAAGTGGCATAGCCCATGACAATGCCGCCCCAAGTCGTGACGCATAGCGCACGCAAGCCATTGAGCGCCAATACAAGGTCGCGGGCGACAAGCGCTTGTAAAAGACCAAATACCGCCAAGCCTAATGTCGCGCCAAGTAACAGTAAATCCCGGTACCCGTTTTTTTCCTGCCGTTTATGGTAATCCTGCGGCGTCTGCCAACTGGGATGCAGGGTAATCACCGCGTTTGACTCGATCGAAAGATACACCGTCCGTTTTTCCAACGCTTTCAACTGAATCGGGAATACGACGCCACGGTCGGGTATTGCCCGTTTATTTACAGGTACTGCCAAACCGCTTTGCAAAGAGTCCCACTGTTGCCTGTTTTTGCCGGGCTGGTAAAGCCTAACCAAGGCAAGCCTGGGCGTACCCAAATCAAGCAGGCCTTCCACGTCTTTGCGGGCGGTATTTTCAAGTTCCATACGCAACCAAATCCTGTCATCACGAAAGCCAAGACTGATGCCTTGTTGGGTAATGGAGGCAAAATCCTGGGCGGGTTTGCCCGCAATCCCAGCAATAGGCTGCTGTTTATCATCGCCAGCCAGCCATGCAGCGCCGATGCGCACCTGCGCCAAGGGCTCAGCTGCCTGAAGCTCGCAAGGAAAACTCAATAAAACAATGACCAGGCTCATGCTAAAAAATCGTTTCGCGTTACTACGCCACATCGCCTGTCCTCAGAGCCATTGGTTCTTTCTATTGGGAAAAACATTATTTAGGGATTTTATCGCTTGTCAGCGGCAAAGACACCTGGGATTCATTTAACGCAGGTTGACGCAATAATTGCTACCTGTTGGCGCAACCGGGTTTACAAAAAAATCCCATAGAATGAGGCAGTTTAATATTTCAGCGCTTGCCGGCTAAAAAATACCGCTTATGAATATTCCACGGCGATCACATTGTTCTGAGTGAACGGTGTATTTGCCGCACTGGGGCGGTTTATTTTTCGAATTGCCTGAAAGGGTAGATTTAATACCCATTCAATAAGCTTTTTGTTGGCCGGTACTTTATTGCCAACCCGCTAACCCATTCGTTTAGGAGCATTATCATGGCCGATCCCGTTTACAGCACAATTCTCACTAATTCTTTTGGTTTAACCAGCGTTAGCGGTAAGAGCGATCCCACTTTTGTCGATATTGA
>SCST01000552.1 GCA_004299465.1 Methylovulum sp.
CCTAGGAGCCTGTCCGAGAATAGAGCACTCTCGCAAGCCGTATTAAAGTACCCGGAAAAATTTAATTTTTCCGGGGGGGGGGCGATTTTTGGGATTTGCCTAAAAACAGCTAATCATGCCTGTTATCATCTCCCTGCAATGGGCTTTTTTCCCTTGTTATGGACTATATTGCGGCGTTTGCTGCGTAATTTCGAAATTCAGGACGGATTAACCCCGTAAAAATTGCTTTGGCCATTTTTTTGAAATTGTGTGCGGCACAGACCATTGAAAATTCACCTGCAACTTTATCTTTACCTCTTACACTAAAGCCACGAAACCCCGTATTTTTGATTTGACCAAAAACGGGTTCCACGATGACCTTGCGCTGTTTATAAACGGCCTGGGCAGAAGGCGTCTCCATTTTACGAGCCATGTTTCGACGTAGCGGCTCTTTGTCATCGGTACTGATCGTGCGCGCATGACCTTTCTCGGATTGACAGCAACGGTTTTTCAACGGACAAGCCGCACAAACATCATCGCAACCCCGGTACACCCGGCTGCCGTCTTTGGCTTCGCTGATCATCGGCAAGATCTGGCCATGAGGACAGATAAAACTATTATCGGTTTCGTTGTATTCGAAGTCGGCCTTGACCACTTTGCGTTCCGATTTTTCCAAATCAATCTTGTGCGTTTTTTCGCCTTTATCGGTGGCGACATAGGCGTCAACCTTATTGTCCTCGAAGGTTTGCAGATTACCGCCCGACCAATAGCCATTATCGACACTGACTTTGTCCGGCAATTGCCCCGCCGTGTCTTCCAGTGCCTGTAGGGCGGCTTTGACTTCTTGCTTGTCGTTGGCATTTTGGCTGATATGCTGACCGACAATGATTTGCAAATCGGCGTCAACGCTGATCTGGGCATTGTAAGCGTAGTCAAAGCCGCCGTTCTTGCCCATGATACGGGCTTCGGTATCGGCAAAGCTGATTTGCTTTTTATCGTCAATCGCTTTGCCCGGATTAAGCTTTTCTTCGCGTTGCTCAAGCGCTTGTTTGGCGGCTCTAATCTTAGCCAGCCTATCTTCTTTGAACTTCAAATCTTCCGGGAGTTCATAACCGGTTTTTTCTGGGTAGGCTTTGTCTTCTTCTTGATCGCAGCGTTTGGCTTTCTCAATCAGCTCATCGATTTCAGCGCATAAGGCTTGTTCTTTTTCTTTTAAGCGCCCGTAACTCATCGCTTTGTGTTTGGAGGTATTGGCTTTGAATTTGGAACCGTCCAAACTGATATGTCCTAATGAAGCCAACTTCAATTCCATCGCCAGTTTGACGGTTTGTTTAAAACAATCCTGGAAAAATTCGCCCTGGTTTTTTCTAAAATCGCTGAGTACCCGGAAATTAGGGCAGTTCATTTGCGCGATGAACATGAAGGATAAGTCCTCATTGCAGCGTCTTTCGATTTGCCGGGAGCTGAACACCCCACGGCTGTAGGCGTAGATCAAAATCGAAACGAGTGACTTGGGGTGATAGGCGTGCTGGCCTTTACGGCTATATTGGCTTTCAAGGGCGCGGGTATCAAGCTGCTCGAACAACTCCGAATAAAGATAGCATTCATGATCTTTTGGCAGCAGATCAAAAATGTTGCTGGGAAATAGCTGGTGTTGATGAAATTCTACAGGGCTTGATTTGAAAGGTATTGACATGGCATTATCAAGTGACGTTATTTGTTGTCATTATACCATAACATATTGTTTATCTTGATTGTTTGTAAAAATTAACGGCAATTTATCAGGGCTCTGCATGAACATTGGATGAAAGGGGGGGCGGGCTGAATAATTTTTCGTTTCTATTCTCGGACAGGCTCCTAG
>SCST01000553.1 GCA_004299465.1 Methylovulum sp.
CTCGCACTGAATATCTGTGATGCAGTCATTGTCGGCGGCGCAGATAGCTTGTGCCGCTATACCGTGCATGGCTTCGCCGCTTTGGAATCCGTGGCGACGGGTTTATGCAAACCCTTTGGCCTACACAGGGATGGCATCAACATAGCAGAGTCCGCCGCCTTATTTGTGATGAGCAAAGAAAAAGGGCCGGTGCAGCTATCCGGCATCGGTGCCAGCAGTGATGCCCATCATTTTTCTGCCCCGGCACCTGCGGGAAAAACCGTCATGAAAGCCATGCAGATGGCTTTACAAGAAGCCGGAAAAACGGCGGACAGCATCGACTACATCAACCTGCATGGCACCGCCACCCCCTTAAACGATGCGATGGAAAGCCGAAGCGTGGCTGAAGTTTTTGCTGGCCACCCCGCAGTCAGCTCCACCAAAGGCATGACCGGACACGCCTTAGGAGCCGCCGCCGCGCTGGAACTGGGGCTGTGTTGGCTGTTGCTGGCAAGCGATGATCCCTCAGGTGAGTTACCCCCCAATATTAATGGCGACGAATTGGATACCAAACTGCCCACACTTAATTTCGCTAGACCAGGGCAGTACCTAGGCCGCAAGATCACTACTTGTCAAAGCAACTCTTTTGCGTTTGGTGGCAATAACATCTCGATAGTCATGGCCCGCGCATGAGCGATTACGCACTGGGCGACTTACTGCCACACGCTGGCGGCATGATGCTATTGAATAAAATTGTCAGTTTTGATGAGCAGTCCATGGTGACCGAGGTAATTGTGAACGGCAACGGGCTGTTTGGCGATGACAAATCTGTTCCCGCTTTGGTGGGCATAGAATACATGGCCCAAACCGTATCGGCGCATAGCGGCATGATGGATAAATTAGCACAGCGGCAAAGCTACTTGGGGTATTTATTGGGGACGCGCTTGTACACCAGCAATGTCGGCAGTTTTTTTACAGGTACTGTATTAACCGTGAGTGTCAAAATCGTTTTGCAAGAGCAACAGCAAGGGCTTGGCGTGTTTGATTGCAAAATTACCGGGCCCGGCGTGCTAGTCGAAGCAAAATTAAATGTTTATCAACCAAAATCGGAAAAAAACCGTGTGCTTACCGAATAAACGCTTGGGCATTTTAAAATGAACGAAACAATTTTAGTAACTGGCTCCAGCCGTGGTATTGGTAAGGCAATCGCCTTGTACTTAGCCGACAAAGGATTTTCTGTCGTCATCCATTGCCGTAGTCGCCGCACTGAGGCAAACGCTGTGGCAGACAGCATCATTAATCTGGGGAAATCCGCCCGCGTCTTACAATTTGACGTGGCTGATCGCCAGCAATGTGCCGAATGCCTAACACAAGATATTGCCGGGCATGGCGCGTACTACGGTGTAGTCTGCAATGCCGGCATCGCCGCTGACAATCCCTTTCCGGCATTGACCGATGCCGAGTGGGATTCGGTAATCCACACCAATTTAGACGGCTTTTATAATGTCTTAAAACCACTGGTGATGCCTATGATCCAACGCCGAAAACCAGGGCGCATCGTCACCCTAGCCTCTGTTTCCGGCCTGATGGGCAATCGCGGGCAAGTCAATTACAGCGCCGCCAAAGCGGGCATTATCGGGGCCACCAAGGCACTGGCCCTAGAATTGGCAAAGCGCAATATCACCGTCAATTGTGTCGCGCCTGGCTTGATTGATACCGAGATGGTGGAAAACTTGCCGATTGACGACATTAAACGCCTGATCCCCCTAAAGCGGACAGGAACAAGCAAAGAAGTTGCCGCCGCCGTCGCTTTTTTAATGTCGGAAGATGCCGCCTATATTACCCGCCAGGTCATTTCTGTGAATGGAGGATTGTGCTAATGAAACGGGTAGTCATTACCGGCATGGGGGCGATTACGCCATTAGGCAATAATTGGGCTAGCGTTGCTGAAAAGCTCAAAGCCCAGACTACAGGCATCCAAAGAATGGACGCATGGAGCAAATATAAAGGCCTTAACACCCAACTGGCCGCCCCTACAGACTTCATCAGGCCGCAACATTATTCGCGCAAACAAATACGCGGCATGGGGCGGGTCGCGATGTTGGCAACCTACGCCACGGAACTGGCCTTACAAGATGCCGGATTACTAGCTGACCCGATATTGGCAAGTGGGCGGGTAGGCATTGCTTATGGCAGTTCATCAGGTAGCTTTGACGGCCTAATCGACTTTACTAAAATGTTGCTGAATTGCGATAAAGGCAGCTTGGACGCCACATCCTACATCCGCATGATGGGTCATACCTGCCCGGTCAATATTGGGCTACATTTTGGCATAACCGGGCGCATCATCCCGACATCCAGTGCCTGCACTTCCAGTAGCCAAGCATTGGGTTATGCTTATGAAACCATTAAACACGGGATACAAACCATCATGATAGCGGGTGGTAGCGATGAATTGTCGCCGTCCCAGCCCGCTATTTTTGATACCTTATTTGCAACATCGCAGCGTAATGACGAGCCGCACCTTACGCCACGGCCCTTTGATAAGGATCGTGATGGACTGGTCATTGGCGAGGGCGGGGCGAGCTTAATCCTAGAAGAGAGGGGGCACGCGCTGAGCCGTGGCATCCCCATTTATGCCGAGATTGTGGGTTTTGGCACCAATTCCGATGGCCTACATATCACCAAACCGGATTGCGATAGTATGCAAATCGCCATGAAACTGGCGCTCCATGATGCGAAACTGGAAGCCAAAGCGATAGGCTATGTCAGTGCCCACGGCACTGCCACTGAATTGGGGGACATTGCCGAAAGCCACGCGACAGCGGCTGTGCTAGGGCAAAGCATCCCCATTAGCGCCATGAAAAGCTATACCGGACATACCTTGGGGGCCTGCGGGGCAATCGAAGCCTGGACGGCGATACACATGATGAACGAAGGCTGGTTCCATCCCACTGCCAATTTGGACAATATAGACCCCCTGTGCGCTGAACTGGACTATATAATGGATGATATCCGTCTTCTGGAATGCGAGTATCTGATGAGCAACAATTTTGCCTTTGGTGGCATTAACACCTCGCTTATTTTTAAACGGTGTCCGTTGTAGCCGCAGTATATGTTTAGTCTTAGGTAACTCGCAAAAAATAATCCACCGATCACATAGTTCCCACGCTCCAGCGCTCATCTTTATACACAAGTTAGATCAAGCGGTATAAGCCCGTCATTCCGGCATCCATGCCGGAATGACGGGCTTAAACATACTTGTGTGTAAAGATGAGCGCTCCAGCGTGGGAACTATGTCACGATGTCGTGGGTGGTTATTTTTTGCGAGTTACCTCAGGGTTTATCCAAAAATTACTTCGTCCTTATTACTTAAAACTAAAGCCGACGGTATGCCCGGAATTTCTGCCCGGGCAATAACTGCCTCGCCTACAAGATTCATTTTGCCCGTAGATTGTCGTGCAAAACAACTGGTTTTGAGCGTTACAAAGCCTCTCCCGTGTATGTCAATGATTTATGCTAGAATGGCTTCCTTTTTCAGTAAGGTAGTCAGTCGCTTATGAGCATCAAGTCGGATAAATGGATACGCCGGATGGCGGAGCAGCACGGTATGATTGAGCCGTTTGAAAGCGGCCAGGTCAGGGATTCTGAACAAGGCCGGGTTATTTCTTACGGCACGTCAAGTTATGGCTATGATGTGCGTTGTTCCGACGAATTCAAGATTTTTACCAATATCAATTCTGCCATTGTTGACCCGAAAGATTTTGATTCGAGCAGCTTTATTGATGTTAAATCGGATATTTGCATTATTCCGCCGAATTCATTTGCGCTGGCGAGAACCGTCGAATATTTCCGTATTCCGCGCGATGTCCTGACGATTTGCCTGGGTAAGTCAACGTATGCCCGATGCGGCATAATTGTCAATGTCACGCCGCTGGAACCTGAATGGGAAGGGCATGTGACGCTGGAGTTTTCAAACACGACGACCTTGCCGGCAAAAATCTATGCCAATGAAGGTGTAGCGCAGATGCTGTTTTTCGGTGGCGACGAGGTCTGTGATATATCGTATAAAGACAGGGGCGGTAAATATCAGGGACAGACCGGGGTTACCTTGCCGAAAGCCTGATGGCGTGTGCGGGCAACATCCCTGCCGGGATAATCACCCCGGATGTCGGCGGGGATGCCGGCATCCGGTACGAGGCAGGCGCCGTTAATACGTGTATAGGCTTTGAAGTGTGGCTTATCCCTTACCGAAAGCCGATGTGCGGTTTATGCCGCTTGAACAGGAATTGACGAGGCGGAGCGCAACACTTCATTTTTGTCATTGAAATAGACGAGCGTGGGCTTGTGTTGTTCTGCTTCCTGCGGGTTTAATACGGCGTAGGCGCAGACAATAATCAAGTCGCCCGGACAGGCCAAACGCGCCGCCGCGCCATTGACTGAAAAAATGCCTGAGCCGGCTTCGGCGCGAATCGCATAAGTGGTAAAGCGCGCGCCGTTATTGATATTGTAAATCTGGATTTGCTCGTATTCTCTGATGCCTGATAAATCAAGAATAGCGCTGTCAATCGCGCAGGAGCCTTCGTAGCCCAATTCGGAACGGGTTACGGTCGCTCTATGTAATTTTGCTTTAAGCATCGTAATTTGCATAATAAAACTATATAAATACGTTAAAAAACGCACAATTATCCCTTAATTTGCGCAGTGCATCAACTTTTCGCCGGTTTGAGTTCAGTCGGCATTCATTCCAGGTTCTTTCGAAAAATAAATATTATCGATTAACCTTGTTTTTCCTAGCCTTGCCGCTGCCAGTAAAACCAGGTCGGTATCTTGCAGGGTTGCATTTTTCAAGTCACTGCTGCGGCAGACGCTGAAATAATCGGGTTGGAATCCTGCCTGTTGTAAAAAACGCAACGCGTGCTGCTCGATGTCGGGATAAGGCTGGTTTCCGGCAAGGATGGCGTCGCGTGCGGTGTTTAGGGATTGATAAAGCAGCGGCGCGATAGTCTTTTCTGCAGCGCTTAAATAACCGTTCCTGGAGCTCATCGCCAGGCCGCTGGATTCCCTTACGGTGTCTACGCCGATGATTTGCACAGGCATGTTCAAATCCCTGGTCATGGTGCGGATGACGGTTAATTGTTGAAAATCTTTCAGTCCAAATACGGCAACCGTCGGTTGGACCATGTTGAATAATTTACAGACTATCGTTGCGACGCCATTAAAATGTCCGGGTCTGGACGCGCCGCAATAGAGATTGGCCATGCCGCTTACCGATACCGTCGTTTGTGCATCAGGCGTGTAAATTTCTGCAACGGGGGGCAGGAACAGCAGGTCTGTCTCAATAGACTTGAGTTTTTCCTGGTCTTCCTGTTCGGTGCGCGGGTAAGTATCAAAGTCTTCGCCTGCGCCAAATTGGGTGGGATTAACGAAAATACTGACGACGACCCTATCGGCTTTTGTTTTCGCGACGCTGACCAAGTGTAAATGCCCGGCATGCAGGTTCCCCATCGTCGGCACGAAGGCGATGCTTTCACCTGCCGAACGCCAGGCTTTGACAGCCGCCTGCAACTCTAAGATGGTATTAACGGTAACCATTAAGCTTAAAAACTATGGTCAATGGTTGGGAATAAGGATTGCTTGACAGCCTGGTGATAAGCGCGAATTGCGGCTTCAATGCTTTCGGCATACTGCATGAAGTCTTTGGAAAATCGCGGACGCTTGCTGGTGCCGATATTAAGCATGTCATGGAGCACCAGCACTTGTCCGTCGCAAGCAATGCCGGCGCCTATGCCGATAACGGGGATGCTTAATTGTATACTGATTTCCTTGGCCAGTTTTGCAGGGACGCATTCTAGCACCAAAAGTGCGGCGCCTGCCTGCTCTAATTGCTGGGCATCGGCCATGATTTTTTCCGCATCAATGGGTTTTTTGCCCTGGACGGCATAATTGCCCAGTTGATTGATGTGTTGCGGTAACAGGCCTAAATGCCCGCATACCGGGATGCCTTGTCCGACGAGGAAGCTGATGATGTCGGTTTTTGCGCCTTCCAGTTTTACCATTTGCGCGCCGCCGACCTGCATTAATTTGGCCGCGTTTTCGGCAGCGATAACTGCTGTCGGGTACGCCATAAAAGGCAGGTCGGCAATGATGAATGCGCGTTTCCTGGCGCTGTTGACGCAGCGTGTGTGATAAACCATGTCAGTGATGGTGACCGGCAAGGTCGTGTCATGCCCTTGAACCGTCATGCCAAGGGAGTCTCCAACAAGCATGATATCGATACCGACATGGTCGATTAATGCGCTGAAACTGGCATCGTAAGCTGTCAGGCAACTGATTTTTTCACCGCGTTGCTTCATGTTCGCCAAGTCATTGATTGACAGCGGCTTTGCTGTAGAGTGATTCATGTTTTAATCCAAGCGTTTCAGTCCAGCTAATGGACAATTTGCAATTAGGTCGGCAATATTGCCTTGGCCCGGAATAATCAGTTGCGGAGCCAGTTCATATAAGGGATACAGCACAAAAGACCGCTCGCTGACGCCGCTATGCGGTACGGTTAATTCGGGTAATTCGATGCATTGGTCGCCGTATACCAGGATGTCCAGATCCAGTGTCCTGGCCCCCCAGCGTTCACCTCTTCGTATGCGTCCCTGGGCGTGTTCAATGCGTTGCAGGCAATGCAGCAAATCGGTCGGCGACAAGCCTGTTTCGATAGCCATAACCGCATTGACATAGTCGGGTTGGTCCTGTGGCCCCATAGGCGAGCTGTGATACAGGCTGGAGAACGCCAATTCTTTAATGCCTGCGGTGGCTGCGATCGCGTTGCGCGCCGATTTGATTTGCGTGACAGGCGAAGCAAGATTACTGCCTAATCCTATGTAGGCGGTAATCGTTTGAGTTGAGGAATTATTCATAGTTGTCTGGTGGACTCTGTAGTGTTGCACATCATTGCCGCTTTAAATGGCGTATTGATGCTGTCAGGGCTTGTACGTTACGCGTTTGAGAGGGGCATGCCAAGAATGGCGCAATGAGGCAGCGGCAGGATAAGAGGCCGCGCGTCCGGCGCCGGGCCATAGACGGACGGGAAATCACGATATGGCTGGCCTTAACCCTAGGCTTCCGTGCTCGTTGCGCTGTTATGCGTTCGTTTACGGTAACTTCTTTTTCGCCCCGATTTGCTGTTTTGGCTTTTTCGTGGCGGCTGGGTCATCTTCCTTTGCTCGGTTTCATCGGCATTTTGGTATACCTGCCACCATTGCGCCAATTCAGGATCAGCCCCCCCGGTTTCTGCACGCAACAATAGAAAATCATAGCCTGCCCTGAAACGCGGGTGCGTCAGTAAGCGGCTCGGTTTGGAGCCGACGCGGGCATTAAATCTAGGTTGCAGGCTCCAGACTTCACGCATAGCCATGCTGATGTGGCGGGGCAAGGCCGTATGCTTGACTTGCCTTGCGATAACTTCATTGGCGGCATCCTGGTAGGCCATAAATTCGGGTAAGCCTTCCGCCATTTTTTCTTTAGCCAGTATCCTGACAGGTTCCCATAAAAAGGCGGCGAATAAAAAATAAGCCGTCACCGATTTGCCGTCGGCAATCCGGTTATCTGAGTTTTCCAGTGCCTTAATTAGCAATAGTCTCGGAAATCCGTTCTCTTCAGCGCTCAGGCTTTTTTCCGTAGCAGGGAAAAGTACCTGGAATAATCCATAATGTCTCAGCATTTCAAAGGTTTGTAAGGCGTAACCGAACAGGAACAGCTTCAATACTTCATCATAAAGCCGTGCCGACGGTATGCTGGACAATAACTCAGCCGCGCCGTGCATAGCGTTTTCACAATCAGGATCAAGCTTAAAGCCGAGTTTAACGGCAAAGCGCACGGCTCTTAGCATACGCACAGGATCTTCCCGGAAACGGGTTTCAGGATCGCCTATCAGCCTGAGCGTACTTGTTTTATGGTCGTTCATGCCATCGACATAATCGACCACTGAAAAGTCCTTGATATTGTAATAAAGCGCATTGACCGTGAAATCCCTGCGCCAGACATCTTCTTCAATGGTGCCGTAGACGTTATCGCGTAATAAGCGGCCTTCCTTATTCAGCACTTGCTTATCATTTTGCGTTTCCGCGGCGCCCCGGAATGTCGCGACTTCAATGACTTCCTTGCCGAAATGCACATGCGCCAGGCGAAACCTGCGGCCGATAATACGGCAGTTGCGAAATACCTTCCTGACCTGCTCAGGGTCTGCATCCGTGACGACATCGAAGTCTTTAGGCTCCCGGCCCAATAATAAATCGCGTACACAACCGCCGACCAGGAAGGCTTCAAAGCCTTCTTTCTGCAATCGGTACAGAACCTTCAAAGCGTTTTCACTGATCTGGGAACGCGAAATATTATGCTCAGGACGTGCATATATTTTCATTTTCCGGATGGCTGGACGTTCAGCGTCAGGCAGCGCCGACTGGATAATTTTTCTAAAGAAGTTAAAAATGGGTATTACACCAAGGTTGGTTTTTTTAATTATATTAATCATATCATTTGAATGAATTCCAGCCCAATGGCCAAGTTTCTTTTCTTTTACATTCCCCTTTTGAATATAGTAGAATCGTATTACTGATTTTTAGCAAGTGTGCACTGTGCATTTAACCAGATAAAAGATCAGGCAACCATTTTTTTTACACACTCACCACGCGTGTTTGACGGGATTGTTTATGTTCAAAAAGATTCTTAGTGGCTTCATTGACCGCCCTTTTTTAACCAGTATATTTGTGGCGGATTTCTTTATTCTCCTGTTTCATAGGCCACCGTTCCTGTTTTCGCTGGCAATGCTGGGCGGGCTGATGGCTATGTGCCTTTATTTGGGCCAAAAACTGGAATTGTTTAAAAATTAGTGCCCCATCAAGAAAAGCGAAGGCGATTAAAACCAGCGGACGATTTGCCATCTACTCCTGGTTTTTTGCGTCGATTAGCAGCCATTGTTTACGATCTTTTTCTGTTGTGTGCGATTTTTTTTGTCGCAACCGCTCTGTTACTGCCATTTAATGCAGGTGAGGCTTTTACCGGCCAACAATTCTTTTATCCCATCTATCTGCTGGGCGTCAGTTTTATTTTTTACGGCTGGTTCTGGACGCATGGAGGGCAAACATTGGGCTTACGGGCTTGGAAAATAAAAGTCCTGACGCTTGATCAACAGCCTATCAACTGGACGCAGGCATTATTGCGCTTTATTGCCGCAATACTATCCTGGAGTTTTTTTGGACTGGGGTTTTTATGGATTTTAATCGATAAAAATCATCGCAGCTGGCACGATCATTTATCCCATACTGCTGTGTTCTTCGATTCATAACGCATACCATGATGAAAGAAAATCCAATGTATTTAAAAACCCTATGCAACAATAAAATCGGTGACCTTCATGAATTGGCTCAGTAAAATTTTTTCCCAGGATGCAAAAAACGAGGCGCCGGCAAAAAAAAACAGCGATGTAACGCCGGCCAAGCCAAATAATAATCTGGCGGCCTGCTCCAAGCCTGTTTCTTCGAGCACTGAGAAACAATCGCAGGCCATCCTGAAAAAATTTGCGCCGATCAGGGATCTTGATGATGAGTCTATCAATCATCTGGCGCACATAACACTGACTTATACGCCTGAATCGGTAATTTTCAGGTTGGGCCAGAAGACCGGTTCGATTTTCTACCTGCTGAAAGGATGTATCGAGCTGCATCCTGATTGCGACAACAGTTATACTTTGTCGGATGATTCCATGCTTGCTCATTTGCCGCTCAATAGCGGAAAAGTTTGCGGCGCCACGGCCGTCGCTAAAACAGATGTGGTCATTTTGTCTATTGCCGGTGAACTTACCCAGTTGTGGGCGGATAAAAGTCATGACAACGCTACGCAGGACGACCTCAATCCTGGCAAATTGCCTGCGCATATTACCGGCAGCCGTTTTTTCCTGAGTTTTGCCAAAGCCTATAAAGAGGATAAGCTAAGCCTGCCCTCTTTGCCTCATGTCGCATTCAAGCTGAAAGAAGCGATAAGCAAAGATGTAGGGATTAATGAGGCGGTTAAGATCATCCAGATCGATGCCCCCATTGTAGCCAAGCTGATCCAGGTTGCGAACAGTGCGTTGTATGCGTCGGCATCACCGACGGCCAACTGCCATGATGCCGTTACCCGGTTGGGCCTGAACGCCACCCGTAACCTGGTGATGAGTATCAGCCTCAAGCACTTGTTCCATTGCAACGATCCCGGATTAATGAAAAAAATGCAAAGCTTATGGAAGCAAAGCCTGTATGTGTCGTGCCTGAGTTTCGTGCTTGCCGAGGAATGCGGCGTAGTAAAGCCGGAAGATGCGTTGCTGGCCGGTTTGATCTGCGATATCGGCGCCATACCCGTCCTGCATTTTGCCGGGCAGCATCCAGATGATTATACGGATTTGGATGAATTGGAGACTGTTCTCCCGTTTTTAAGTCCGGCGTCCGGTTCCCTGGTGTTGCGTAACCTCGGATTTTCCGAAGAATTATCAAATATACCGAAACATGCCAATGACTGGTTTCACGAAAGCAGCAGCGATCAATTGAGCCTCATTGACGTCGTTATCTTGGCGAAGCTGCACAGTTATATCGGCACCCCAAAAGCCAAGGGGCTGCCGTATATCAATACGATACCGGCTTACACAAAACTAAAAAACGGCAAACTAAACCCTGATTTTTCGTTGGATGTGCTGCATAAAGCGCATCAACGCATTAATGCAGCCATGAGCATTTTTTCCTGACGACGATGAATAATCCATTATTAGCCAATTCAACATTACCGCTGTTTTCCAAAATCCGGCCCGAGCACATAGAACCCGCGATAGACCAGTTGCTCGCCAATGCGCGGGCTGTCGTCGAACGCCAGCTACAGGCTAACACGACCTACACCTGGGACAACCTGGTTGAGCCGATTGAAACCGCCGAAGATCAGCTCAATAAAGCCTGGTCTCCCGTCAGCCATTTGAATTCCGTTGTCAACAGCGACGCGCTCAGGGACGCGTACAATGCCTGCCTGCCCAAGCTCAGTGAATACTCGACGGAAATGGGGCAGAACGAGCAGTTGTTCAACGCCTATCGCATGATTGCCGCAAGCGATGTGCATACCCTCAAGGGCACAAGTACGGTGCTCGATACCGCACAGCAAAAAGTCATCCAAAACGCGTTAAGGGATTTCAAGTTATCCGGTATTGACCTCGATGCCGAGAAAAAACAACGCTATAAAGAAATCAGCCTGGAATTATCGGGCCTTGCCAGTAAATACGAAGAAAACCTGATGGACGCCACTAATGCCTGGAGCAAGCTCATCAGCGACGAACAGGAACTGGCGGGATTACCGCCTACGGCATTGGCGCAGGCGCGGCAAACGGCGGCTAACCAGGATCAAGACGGCTGGCTGATCACATTGCAGTTTCCGTCCTATCTCGCCGTGATGACTTACGCCGATAACCGCGAACTGCGGCGCGAACATTATGAAGCCTTCGCTACCCGCGCGTCTGACCGGGGGCCGCATGCGGGGTGCTGGGATAATAGCGAGATTATGGAGCGGACTTTGGCCTTGCGCCATGAGAAGGCGCGCCTGCTGGGTTTTGATAATTATGCCGAATTATCGCTGGCTGCAAAAATGGCCGAGAAACCGGAAGACGTCATGGCTTTTCTCGAAGACTTGGCGGATAAATCCTGGCGGCAGGCGCGCAGGGACTTGGCCGAATTGCGCGACTTCGCCGCCAGGCATTACGGGGTTAACGACCTTGAAGCCTGGGATATGAGCTATTTCTCGGAAAAAATGCGCCAGCATCATTACCAGCTATCGCAGGAAGAAGTGAAGGCGTATTTCCCGGTCACGCGGGTACTGCCGGGGCTGTTTGCCGTCGTGGAAAGATTGTACGGATTACAGATAAGCGAACAGGCGGAGTTTGACACCTGGCACCCGGATGTGCGTTTTTTCCAAATCCATGACAAAACCGGCGAATTGCGCGGCCGGTTTTATATCGATCTTTATGCGCGGCCCAAAAAACGCGGCGGCGCATGGATGGATGATTGCGTAGGGCGCAGGAAAATCAACGACAATATCCAGGTTCCGGTCGCGTATTTAACCTGCAATTTCACGCCGCCGACTGCCAGGGATGGCGGAAGTGCAGCAACGGGTCTGGAACCCGTGCTGCCGACTGCCAGGGATGGTGGAAGTGCGGCAACGGGTCAGGAACCCGTGCCGCCGGCCGGTGACGAACCGGCCTTGCTGACGCATGATGAAGTGACGACGCTTTTTCATGAGTTCGGCCACGGCCTGCACCACATGTTGACACAGGTCAATTATCTGGGCGTATCGGGCATTAACGGCGTGGAATGGGATGCCGTTGAACTGCCCAGCCAGTTCATGGAAAACTGGTGTTGGGAAAAAGATGCGCTGGCGCTGATGTCGGGGCATTACCAGACTGGCGAGGTTTTGCCCGATGCCTTGTTTGAAAAAATGCTCGCGGCAAAAAATTTCCAGGCCGGCATGATCATGCTCAGGCAACTGGAATTCAGTCTGTTCGATTTCAGGATTCATCTCGATTATGACCCAGCTAAGGGCGGGCGCATTTATGAGATACTGGAACAAGTCAGGAAACAGGTCGCCGTGGTCAAGCCGCCGAAGTTCAATCGCTTTGCGCACAGTTTTTCGCATATTTTTGCCGGCGGCTACGCGGCAGGCTACTACAGCTATAAATGGGCGGAAGTGCTGTCCAGCGATGCGTTTTCGTTATTTGAAGAAAAAGGCATCTTCGACCCTGAAACCGGGCATGCGTTTTTAACGCATATCCTCGAAAAAGGTGGTAGCGAGAATGCGATGGAATTATTTGTCAATTTCCGCGGACGCAAGCCGACGATTGACGCCTTACTCAGGCACAGCGGCATTGCGGCATGAAGTACAGGGATTTGCGCGACTTCATCGCGCAACTGGAAAAGCAGGGAGAGCTTAAACGCATTAGCGTCCCGGTGGACCCTTACCTGGAAATAACGGAAATTTGCGACCGTGTTTTAAAACAAAAAGGCCCTGCGCTGCTGTTCGAATATCCAATCGGCTCGAATATTCCGGTACTGGCTAATTTATTCGGTACGCCGCGCCGCGTCGCGATGGGCATGGGCGCGGAATCGGTCACGGAATTGCGCGGCATCGGCGAATTGCTGGCGTATTTGAAAGAGCCGGAACCGCCCAAAGGCATGAAAGATGCGCTTGAAAAATTGCCGGTGTTCAAGCAGGTTTTGAATATGGCTCCTAAAGTCGTCAAATCGCCGCCTTGCCAGGAGCTGGTGCGGCAGGGCGATGAGATAGATTTAAGCGATTATCCCGTGCAAACCTGTTGGCCTGACGATGCCGGGCCGTTGATCACCTGGCCTTTGGTCGTTACCCGTGGCCCGAATAAGGAACGGCAGAATCTCGGCATTTACCGCCAGCAGGTTATAGGCAAAAACAAGGTTATCATGCGCTGGTTGGCGCATCGCGGTGGTGCGCTGGATTTTAGGGAATGGTGCGAGGCGCATCCCGGCCAGCCTTTTCCCGTTGCCGTCGCGTTAGGCGCGGACCCCGCGACGATACTCGCCGCTGTGACGCCGGTGCCAGACAGCCTGTCTGAATATGCCTTTGCCGGCTTGCTGCGCGGCAG
>SCST01000554.1 GCA_004299465.1 Methylovulum sp.
GGATGAAGAGCTTGATTACTTGTTGCCGCGCCGCAGGATAAGCTGGGCTTTCATAGAAGGGTAGGGATGGCTCGACGCCACAGAAATGACCCAGCCACAGCTTATGCGGTTGGGTCATCGGTAGGCGGGAGATAGTGATGCAATATCCTTGCATCACTATCTTGTCACAGGTTACACAATAAGATCAGTTGCCGCCAGACTGGTAACGCCGGTCAGCAGAATCGAGAATTCTGCGGCGTTATCGGCGTTGGTGCTGCCTGATAAAATGTGGCTGGTGGCATCAAAATGCAGTTGTCCGGTCGCATCGGCGCCGTCAAATGCCAAATCGCCGATGAAAGTAAAGGCATCGTCGATTCCCGGTGTCGCGGTATTCGCATCGATTGCCGATAAGTCGATGATATCCTCACCGCTGGTGAAGTCCTTGATGATGTCGCGCAAATAAGAGGCTTCAGCGGAGAATTCAAAAATATCCGCGCCGACGCCGCCGCTGAGCAGGTCGGAACCGGCGTCGCTAACTAATATGTCATTGCCGCTGCCGCCCTGCAATTGGTCATTACCCAAGCCCCCGGTCAAGGTATCGTTACCGTCTCCGCCGTTGACTTTATCGTTACCGCTGTCACCGTTGACATCGTCGTCGCCGAGATCGCCATTTACATTGTCATTGCCTGAGCCGCCGTCCACTGCATCATCGCCGCTGCCGCCGTACAGTTTATCATTGCCTGAATCGCCGTTGACGGTATCGCTGTCATCGCCGCCGTTCAGGCCGTCATTACCGTTACCGCCGTTCAGCGTATCGATGCCCAGGCCGCCGTTGCCTTTGTCGTTACCGTCATCGCCGTCCAGCGTGTCATCGCCTAAGCCGCCATTCAGGTCATCGCCGCCAGAGCCGCCGTTGAGGTCATCATCGCCGTCGCCGCCGTTCAAGTGGTCATTGCCCGTGTCTCCGTTGACTGAGTCGTCGTCAGTGCCGCCGTCCAGGTTATCACTACCGCTGCCGCCGTTCAGGCTGTCGATACCCAGGCCGCCGCCTAAGATGTCGTTACCGCCGCCGCCACCCAGCAGGTCATTGCCGTTGCCGCCGCCCAGGCTATCGAGTCCTGCGCCGCCGAACAAGTCGTCGTCATCGTCGCCGCCATCCAGGTGGTCATCGCCGTTACCGCCGTTCAGGCTATCGATGCCTGAGCCGCCGAACAAGTCGTCGTCGCCGTCATCGCCATCCAGGTGGTCATCGCCGTTACCGCCGTCCAGGTTATCGACGCCTGAGCCGCCGAACAAGTCGTCATCATCGTCGCCGCCATCCAGGTGGTCATCGCCGTTACCGCCGTTCAGGCTGTCGATGCCTGAGCCGCCGAGCAAGTCGTCGTCACCGTCATCACCTTCCAGGTCGTCATCGCCGTTACCGCCGTTCAGGTTATCGATGCCTGAGCCGCCGAACAAGTCGTCGTCACCGTCATCGCCTTCCAGGTCGTCATCGCCGTTACCGCCGGTCAGGGTATCGGTGCCCAGTCCGCCGATTAAACTATCGTCATTGTCGCCGCCGTCCAGATGGTCATCATCGTCAGTGCCGTCCAGTTCATCGTCAATTTCATTATTTGTGTGTTTGGTGCTCATTGCTTGATACTCCATCGGTTGATAAATTTTTAGGTTACAAACCCTTTGCTAGCCGTTTGTAACAGATGTCCAGCATAAAATATGCCATAGTTGTAAAAATGCAATCTATTGATAAAAAACAATAAATTTAAGTGGGAATAAAAGTTAAACCCACTTCCCTGCAAAATAGGTATGCAAAAAAAGAATGTTCCGACTATTTTTGCAGGGTCTGGAAAATTTATTTCACACAGCTGGCCGCCGGTGCCAGGCTGACCAGGCGCGCCGCCCTGAGGCCTTCGTAGCTTAATTTGACGAGGCAGGGGACTTCAGACGCCGTTAATGTTATTGACTTAGACCAGTTACCGGTAGGTTGGGGGAACAGCTTCAGCGGTTTGCTGATAATGACCCCGCTGGCGCTGGTGATGCTCAGCGTCAGGTTTTTCAATGCCGTAGCGCGTTGCGCAGCCGTTACGGTGGATTTGAAAATAACCTGGCCGTTAAGGCTGAGCGTATTGTTTTTCCATTGCGCGCCCTGCATCGAAAATTGGCTGACATTTTTTGTCGCGCTGACCCTGGCCGGCCAGACCTGGATATTGGCGGCCACGGTATTTGACGAGAGTGTACGCCCTGTGCCGGTTTCCTGGACGTAGATGCTGAGTGGGTAGACTTTACCCGCTTGCGCTGCGGTAGGCGCCCATTTGAAGTCTACCGTGGGCAGGTTGTTTTTAATGTACGCCGACGATAAGGTGTAGCCTGTCGGGGCCGAACCGTGCAGCGCGAAAGTATCGTTTTCCGCATCGGACACTTGCAGGGAAATCACTAGCGGCACTTCGCCCACGGTAACATCCCATTTGGGGTTGATCGGGTGCAGCACCGGCTTGGTGTCCGCTGCCGCCGGGTGTAGGAACGCTTTAAGGCCGGCTATTTTACCCAGTGGAGAGGCGGCGGCAGCGAGTACGCCGGGCTTAAAACCGCTGCCGCTGTTATTGTAGTGGCACGAAGTACAGCCGGCCGCCCCGGTTGGCGCTACATATTCAGAACGCGCCGATACCTCCGTGGCGACGCCCATAGTCGCCGCAGCCCATAGCGCAGTGACAAGCAAGTTTTTGTTCATCATTATTTCCCCATTAAAAATAGATTTATTTTTTCCTGATGCCCTATGTCATCAGGAAAACCATTACGGAACAAACGGTTTACCCGTTCGTAACTGCAATAATGCAGAAGTTGTGCCATTGTGCTTATTGCTATGTAACGTTATGGTTTATATGAAAAAATAAGGGGTGTTTATGATGAAAATGTCGGCAGGGCTGGGTAGTCCGCAAGATTTGTCTGTTAATCCTGTGATTTTTCAACAATTATTGCAGGACTTGCCGATGCCGATAGGCTGATGAGTCGTAATTATTCAGCCCCCCCATAAATAATAAAGAGAGGGCGTCATCTCGGCAGGGATTCGCTTACGCGCTCTAACGGGTGCCGAGATCCAGAAGCCACGGATGGCAAGCTACGGACACCTCCCTGTGTTCTGGATTCGCTAACGCGGTCTAACGGCTCCGGCAATCCCTGCCGGAATGAGTGCGTCCGTGAGGACGCTTTGTTGGCAAGGTGAAAGTTCTTGTTGCGGGAAGTCACATCCTGTATAGCGGAACGTAACTGCGTCGCCGCAAGGCGGTTCGGGGAGCAACCGGAAGCGAAAGAACAGCCCGTAGGCTAACGAACCCGATTCGGCGGCATGTGACGGCGAGCCTGCTCATTCATGGCGAAGCCCGGAAATAGCCAAACGCGCTGAAGTGACGGTCAAAGCGGCGTTTGGGGGGCATGGTGTGGTTGGGGGAGGGATGTTCGGAAAGCAAAGCGGCGTAAGCGGAGTAGGAAATAGGGGACAGACCACTTTTTATGATTAAATTTAGCAAAATAAACATGGTCTGTCCCCTATTTTCATGCCCTATTTTTCACCTATTTTTGCAGAGAGGTAAGCTCTGGCTCGAGTCAACCTACTTAAAAAGCTAGACATTCCTTTTGCTAAATGAGCCAAAAAATGCACAATTCAAGACCTGACACTATCTTTCTTAAAAACCCAAGCAATCAGGAGAACAAAACCATGGCATTTATTAACGAATACATCCCTGAAGAAGACTTAGAAAAATATAACTTTGCTGAGTTGAACAAACGTAGAAAGAAAGATGGAGGAACATCAGATGACTGGACGATAGACAGAGAAGCCGATATTTGGCTCCGCCATTTTTATACAGAGTCAGACCACACAGAACCTGATGGTGGATATACCGGCGTAACCGCTTGGGATTTTTACTGGAAGGGGGCGTTAATGTTTCTTGAAGTTAAATCGCTAGGATTAGAGGGTGGGGGCATTGGGCAACACTGCGGCATGAGAAAAAAGCTTATAAGTATAAATATCCCTCCCAATCTTGAAAACCAGCGACTTCAAATTCTTAAAGACTTGGAAGCAGCATTTACCGCTCATAAAGATGCTGGTGTTTTATCTCAATCTTCCAGTTTCTCATTTTCTTTAGTCATAGAAGAGGATAAATAATATGTCATACGATTTAAATGCGGCTAAGGCTCAACTTGCCAATCTGGTACAAGGTACTTTTACCCAAGACGATTTGGTTAATCTGGCAAAGCAAGTTGATATTACAGCAGAGGGTAGCGTAACTGTGCTTTACAGCAAAATGGGGAGCGACCCTAATATACGGATTCTAGATAAGACTGATGCTTTTGAATTCTTAACTTCAGATGATTTTCAGCGTGCATTGGGCCAAACTAAAGGAGTCTCTTTGGCTCAAATGAAAGACCCTAGCTTTATCAGCCCCGAAAAAACCGCTCTCCTCAACTGGAATTATGACGGCACAGCCGGCCCTTGGGCAGGCATTTCCAAGAATTTTGCCGAAGCCACCGTGGGATGTCCGCATCATGACAAGCGCACCCAATATGAGCGGCGAAAATAACCGGGGTCAGGGAATAACCGGTTATTCCAATTATGTGCCAATTATGTAGACCTTTTGATAATTTATGCACCAACGCCATTATTTGTGCGTGACTTTCTATTACCATCACAAAAGTATGGACATTAAATGTGCAGAGAGCTAAGCTCCGGCTCGAGTCAACCTACTTGAAAAGCTAGATATCCCTTTTGCTAAGTGAGTCAAAAAATGCACAATTCAAGACCTGACCCTATCTTTTTCCTATCTTTTTCTATCTTTTTGACCCTATCTTTTCGGTGCTGGAAACCTATGCCGATGCTTCCATTGATCCCGCGTTGAGGGTGACGGCAACATGAGACGATTGCTATTACCGCTCCTAGCGTTGGGCTGGGGCGTCCTGGTCTTCGGCGTCATGTACGGCCTGGGTTATGACCGGGGCACCGGTAATCCAGCCGTGGGTGATACGCTGCCCTGGGCGGTGCCCGCCGCGTTGCCGTTGCTGATCGGGACCTTCGTCGCCAACGCCGTAACGGGGTGGCGCCGGTATCTGCGCTGGACCTGCGCGGCGCTGCTGATCGCGCAGGCGGTATTTTTGTTCCTATTTACTTGGCTAAAGCTGTTGGCATTGCCGCCGTTCCTGGGTGTGTGCCTGCTGCTGTGGCCCAAGGTCAACAGCCCGCAATTGCATTGGCGGCAATGGCTATTAAACGCCACCCTGCCGCTGGTATGTCTGGGCTCGTTAGTCTGGTGGCAGTATTTCCACTTCCCGCTGCCTAGCGACGCGGCAATGACTGCTCATTTCAACGCGCACCGGGCAGAGTTCGAGCAACTGGTCAAGGGTTATCGGGATTTCCGCCGCTACTTGCCAACGGCGGAGGATGATAGGGAAGAAAAGAAAATCAATGACCTAGAAGATAAATTAAAACGGGAAAAAAAGCTGGCGCCCGAAGCCCAGCGCACCATCGACGAGGCCCGCCGCCAAGGGCTAAAAAAATTCGGGCCGAGCTATAGGAGGCGGCCGGACGTGACGGCATTAATGGCGAATATAGGAGCATATGATGTCGCTGGAGCCGGGAGAGGTGGTGACTGGTATCCCGACCATTACTCGGCCAAGACCATCCAGACTGTGAAGCGGTACATGGACCATTGGATTCCGATTGAGGAACAGCTTACCGGGTCGGATCGTTTTGACTTTATAAGACGGGAAATACCTTCTTTATTTGAAGGAACGCCCCCTGTTCGGGACAACATGGCGGAAGTTACACAGCTTACCGAAGTTGTCTTAATCCAAATGGGCACACTAAAACAGCCTTACTGGGTAACCCGCTGGCGCTACAGTACTTTCCTGTTCAAAGGTTATTACCACTTCCCGCAGCCGCCACGGGTCGAAAACGGTCATGTGCTGGTCCATGACTTTCTTAAATCGGGGGAGGTCGAGCTTGTCCCCGGTTTGCGGGTGTTTGATTCCCTCGATAGTTACCCGCCCGATTGGCAAGCGGGGGAATGCGTGTTGAAACGTATTGATGAGCATTGGTTCATCGCATTGTGTAGAAGTTATTAATCCATCATTTAGAGGAGATTGTTCCATGACTAAAAAAATCGCTTATTACAGCCAAGGCGCGACACTGGAAACCTATGCAGCCGCTGCTATCGGTTACGTTGCGTCTAATGATGCCGCCATTAAAAATGCAGCTAATGACCTCGGTATGCCAGAAATTAAAACCGCCATCGCCGGCGCCATGGCCGAGGAAAACCATTCCTACGAGACTAAAAGCTGGCAAAAGCCGCTCGATAACTACGCCCTGTCCGATGTGACGAAGGACGATTTGGTGGCAGCCGGCCTGGTTTTCGACGTGAACTTGCCGGAAGCGGTGTTGCTCGACGTACTGTTTGCCAACGTAGCAGGCGTTATTGCCCTACTTGTGCAAAGTCAGTTCCCCGGCGTGTTCGGCACCCGCAGCCACGCGGAATGGCAAGCGCTTTACGAACAGGTGAAAGGTACGGACAGCAAACCCGCGTCCTTGGATCGCATAGCGAATCCGGTATTGCTGGACTTGGGGCCGGGCAACATCCAGATGCGCACCGCCATCCAACTGATCACGGATCACCGCCAAGATGCGGAGCGTGTCGGCATCAATGTGGATGCCTATACCAGCGAT
>SCST01000555.1 GCA_004299465.1 Methylovulum sp.
GTCTTATCTCTGCATTAGATTCGTTACAACAAAATACCCAGCGGGTCATGGCGTTTTTTAGGTTACCGGATACTCACTATGCGCTTGGTAATGTATCTTAATCAATTCATGGCTCTATAAGTAGCCATTTTTTCATTGCCATACCTTCTTCATATCAAAGTAAGTCATGGAAGTTTCCCCTTTTTAGTACAAAAAGACTTAATGAGTTGGCGCGGTGGTAAACAAGGGGGCCATAGTTTCGTGAATACGCTGCGCCGCACGGGCGTAAGCACTGTTGATTAGGTGCAGTTCGTTGGCCCAATCCGCGTGCGGGTCAAGGATTGGACGAAGGTCAACATAATGGAAATTTGAATGTGTTACATCTAGGCTGGCGAGCATTTCATTGTAAAGGTCGATAATTTTGAAAACGATTTCCTTTTGCTCATTTACATCAAGAATCGCCTTTTGGGCTAAAGCCGGACGCAACCATGGTCCCGCGAATGTAAAAAATAAGACATCGACACCCTTTCCAGTAGGAATAGTATGACCATAGCCATGAGTTACAATATGTGTGTCAGGAGAACGCAAGGCAACGGCGGCGATAAGCCCTTCGAAATATTGCCGAAAAACTTCGTTGATCATTTGCTCAGCAAACTCTTCCCGGAAAGCTGGCAACCCGCTGAGATTGTGATTGAGATAGGACTCGAATTCATCGCCTGCTACATCGTTACCACCTCCCGAAAAAAGGAAAACCTTTGGCTTGATCTGTTCTATGCGCCTCAAGATGGTATAAATCTGAGGAACTTCACGTTGGAAATCGCGATTGATTCCGGTACCGTAAATCATATTTTCCAAGGTGTCACCCGCCTTGGCGAACTTTTCGATGTCGTAATCAAAATGATTCCTCAAACAGTCGATCAGATCAGTGCCAGGAAGATAATCGAACCAGGAATCACCTTCCGCAATGATCCTGCCGCGCCGTCTACCTGTAGCCTCTTCAAAGACAAAAGATCTGGCATGTTCGCTCTCTACGGCTTTTAGCCGAGATGCCTCTTTGAAATTGGCAAGTTCCTCCGGGGTAAATTCATCTAAATATGTAAAATCTTCTGACATGGTGGTTCTCCGTTAGCGCTGGGGTTTAAAGTTTGCTGCTTAAAAGTTAGGGTTGAATTCATTAAACACAATGAACAATGGCTTTGGCAGGATAATTCTGTCCCCAGGGCAGTGTGGCTTGGCCTTTTTAAATATTAACGACAGAACCTTCTACGGGCTGCGTCGCGTTCTAGAGAGTGTTAATGTTCTTTAAAAACGTCTTCCAAAGTAGCGGCGTCAAGGGTGTTTTCTATCCATGCTTCAAGTTGTCCGGGCACGGTTTGCTCTATACGCATGAGCACCTCGGGCGGAATGGTTTTAAAACGGCGTGTCAGCAATCGTTTCAGTGCAGTAGTTTCACCTTGCTGCATACCTTGTCGTAAGCCTTCCTCTTTCCAACTGGTGGTCAGTTCCATAATTTTCTCCTGTTCTGTCAATGGGATTTCAGTTTTGAGTAATGCGTCAAACAGTTCCGTCTCTTCCTGCCCCAAGCGCAAATAGGTGTCGATAAACCCTGAGATAAAGCGTGTTCGTGCCGGATCCAATTTTAAAGTCACCAACAAGCGCAAACATTCCGCTTTGACGCGCAGCCTGTCTTGGTGGGCAACCGCCATTTTTACCATCAGTGCGCTGGCGACGGGATTGCGGCTGTCCAGATAGTCACGCCAGTAAAGGCGGTTCAATTGCAAGGTACGGAATTGGAAATCCAGGATTTTTCGGTCGGGAAAATCAATGGCATAATGGCCGGGCTCCCGTGTGCGCGGCAAATCATAGGATAACACGGCGACCGGGTAGACCGGCAAACCGTGCTTTTCGTGTAAGCGTGCAAAGTACTTGAACATGCGTTCTCGTCAACTTGCAGAGCCTAAGTATAAAAAATACCACCGCGCGGCATCCTATGTTCACTATGGAAGACGCTGGTCAAACGCTTCGCTATCCGTATTAAAATCTCCCCGGCTCTGCTCGCCTGCTGCATAAACCAGGGTTGCTGCGGATCGTAGTAAGGTGGCGCGACTGTGGATTTCGGTATAACGGGCGTGCGCCAAATCTTTTTGCGCGGACAGTAGTTCTATCACCGTGGAAAAACCATGATCATAAGATTCTTGAGTCGCGGCATAGGATTCTTCGGCTGCTTTCAACAAAGCTAAGGCAAACTCGCGTTTTTCCAGCGCGGTTTTGGTATCGGCATAGGCTTTCCAAATATCGCGGATAATATCCAGACGCAAGGCCTCAAGTTGGGCTTTGGAAGCCTCTTTTTTGGCCTCGGCTTCATGCACAGCATTGCTGCGTTCAAAGCCATCGAACAAAGTCCATTCCACTGTCAGCATCGCTGTGTTGACCATACTGTTTGCCGAATAAATTTCATTACCCGGAGGATTGGTATGTACATTGCCCCAATATTGATTGCCGACCATGCCACGCAGGGAAATTTTGGGCCAGAATTCAGCCCTCGCTTTTTTTACTTCCGCTTCGCGTGCGCGTAATTCCGCCAAACGCGCCATGAGGTCGGGACGTTGCTCCAATGCTTGATCGACAATTTTTTCGACTGACTGTACTAACGCCGCCGGTAACGGCAGCTTGCTCAAGTCTATCAATTGTAAAGAATAAGAAGGCGAAATACCCAGATTAGTCGTCAGGTCGGCTCGTATCTGAATCACCGAACCGCGTGCATCTTGCAAATCATAACTGGCTTTTGCCTGCTCCTGAATCGCCAGCAACAATTCCGGTCGCGTTGCCAGACCTTTGTCAAGTTTCGCCTGAACCG
>SCST01000816.1 GCA_004299465.1 Methylovulum sp.
AATTTAAGCGCAGTAGAGATGCTCAACTTGTCAGCATTGGTACGGTTTGAGAACCAAACCATTGTCATCGGCAAAACTTGGCAGGGCGGCATTATTTTCTATGTCGATAAAAGTGGTGAACATGGTTTAATCGCTGCACCGAAAGATTTAACGGATAGCTCAGGTAATGCTGCTTATATTGAATGGTGGAACGGCTCGTACACTAATACAGGTGCAAAAGCAACAGCAGTAGGCACTGGACAAGCTAACACTACAGCCATTGTTGTTAGCAGTCAAGGTGCAGATAGTTATGCAGCGAAGCTATGTGATGATTTAGTTATTGGTAAATACAGCGACTGGTATTTGCCTTCAAAGGACGAATTGAACTTAATGTATAACAATATCGGTCAAGGAGCTACTACTCCATTAACCAATATTGGGAAGTTTGCATCCTACTACTATTGGAGTTCGTCCGAGGATACTGGTATCAACGGTTGGGGTAATGCTTGGGGACAGGACTTCGATCATGGTAGCCAAGTTTACTTCAGTGTGAACAATACCGTCTTTGTTCGTGCCATCAGGTCTTTTTAACTCCTTCCAAAACCGTTGGATGAGCAAAACTAATGGTGAAATCCATCAAATACGAGATTATAGTCCTAACTTTTATTCAAACATAAAATCTAAGCGAGATAGGTTAGGTTGCATCTTTTTACAACCCAACTTTTCAGGCTAACTTGTCACTTTTATTTGGTGGCAGTTTAACCTTGGTCGAGAAAAACGGGGTCAGGTCTCGTTAACGCATTTTTGGCAGGTTGCAGTTCGGCCTTGGGTTTGTTTCCCGGCCTAACAAGTCGGTCAAAGGGACGCGCCGCCCGTTGGCGGTTTTGGAGTTTGTTTTTTCAAGGTTCGGCGGCTTCGTTTAAGCTCTGTGAGCGGCGCGCCCCTTACCGTAACGTTAGGCTTTCTGGGGTGAATGCTTCAAGTTTCGGTTTGCCTTCGTCAGCTTCAATGCTTGCGGACTGTTTTTTTTTGGTTTGCTCCGGGCTTCCGTTTCTTAGTTGCAATTCGGTTTTTACCTTGGCCTTGTTTGGCTTTGGCTTCGGTTTACTGTCTTGGCCGCTTTGTTTCAAAGCGTAGCGGGTAAGCAAATAGGCAGTTTTTGTTCTGATGTTTGGTTCGGCAGTTTGCGTGGATTAATGTTCGTTTTTGTCTTGCCCGTGTTCCTGTGCTCGTTTTCGCTTTTTCCGGCGGTGCTTACGGTCTGTTGTTGTCGCGGAAACATCGGGATTAGGTTCAGGTCGCTTTGTTTGGCATTCGGTTGAAAGCAAACATTCCGCCATCAATTGCTTCATTGTGGTTGGGCGGTCTGTCCCTCGGACTTATGCGTTTGCATCAGGCGCGTGGCAGGGTGGTGTTTTGGCCGGGCTGTTTCAGCCGCGCCCGCTGCAAGCCGCAAAGGGCGGCATTGGAGCGCAAGCAAGCTACCGATCAGCTAGGTAGGCCTGTGTCCCGTTACGTTGGCAAACCCGATTGAGCACTGGGTTTTATTGGGCTGGCTGTTCGCTGTAATATTTGGGCTTTAGTGTTTATTGGGCATTTCGGTTTGGGCGCGGTTTAAGGCTTGTGTCGCGTTAATATTTTGGGTTCAGTGGGCGTTGGTGTTTAGTGTATGGCTGTGCCTAACACGTCGCTCAAAGGGACACGCCGACCGTTGGCGCATTTGAAAATCGGTTTTTATCACGGCTTCCGGGTTTTGCTGAGCTTCATCGAACGGCGCGCCCCTTAGCTCTACGTTAGACGTTCTGAGGCGAAAAAGGTTGGTTTGGGTTTGCCGTCGTCAGTTTCTGTGGCTACGGGCAGTTTTTTAGTTTGGCCCCGATGTTGCTTTGGTTGTCACCGGCTTAGGCGGGGTACGGCTCCGTCAGCCGCCGTGTTGAGAGTAGTCTGTTTGGCGGGCCGCTTGAGTTTTTGTGGCACAAGTTGGACGGTTTGGCTGGGGTTGCCGCCTAGGGGTTGGTTTCAGGCCGCGCAATTGGACTGCAATCGCTGGCTTATACACTGGGGTGCTAAATTGTCCCGTGACAATTCGGGCAACCTGTCCACCTCACGTAGCGTTTGCGTCATGCGCGGAGCAGCTCCGGTAGCCTTCCTCGCTGCTGTCCGCCGCGCACGACGCAAGCCGCCATTCCCAGGGTTACTGTTGCCCGGTCGGTTTGGATATGCCCGGTTTTAGCTTGCGGGGGCTTAACTTTGGCAACGGGGGGTATCCCCGCATCGTTGTTCCGTTGTAACTTTAGCTTTGTGGCAACACTTCAGCTTTTTAGTCCGGTGGTCGTTTGGCTTGGCTTGTATAACTTGGTCTAACACGTCGGTCAAAGGGACTGGCCGACCGGGGGCGGTTTTGAA
>SCST01000556.1 GCA_004299465.1 Methylovulum sp.
AACCAGCTCCACATAAGCCATAGGCGCATCGTCTCCAGACCTAAATCCACATTTCATAATACGCAAATAGCCACCCGCCCTGTTTTTATAACGAGGACCCAACTCATTAAACAGCTTAGTCACTACTTCACGATCGCGTAACCTAGCAAAAGCCAAACGTCTTTTAGCAACATTATCTTCTTTGGATAATGTAATCAAAGGCTCAGCAAAGCTTCTTAACTCTTTGGCTTTTGGCAAAGTAGTTTTAATCAACTCATGCTTGAATAATGAACTAGCCATATTACTGAACAGCGCCTTACGATGGCTGCTGTTCATATTAAATTTTCTACCGGATTTACGATGTCTCATTACAAAAGACCTATTATTGATTTACTGAGTGGTTTTGATCGGCTAGGTTTTCAGGCGGCCAATTTTCCAACCGCATACCCAATGATAATCCTTTCAAGGCAAGAATATCTTTTATTTCCGTCAAAGACTTTTTGCCTAGATTTGGTGTTTTTAATAATTCAACTTCCGTCCGTTGAATCAAGTCACCGATATAAAAAATATTTTCAGCTTTTAAACAGTTAGCAGATCGCACCGTCAGCTCAAGATCATCAACAGGACGAAGCAGGACAGGTTCGAAGATTTCTTCAACTTCTACTTTCTCCTCTTCAAGCTGTTCATTAACTTTTTCAAAGTCAACAAAAACTGATAATTGATCATGAAGTATAGTTGCTGCAAGCTTAATGGTTTCTTCTGGATCAACTGTCCCATTAGTTTCCAACTCAATGATGAGCTTATCCAAATTGGTTCTCTGCTCAACGCGAGTGCTTTCGACATGATAAGCCACTTTTACAACGGGACTATACGATGCATCTATCTGAAGCGCGCCCATGACAGGGCTGTAATCAGATATAGATTTACGAACACTAACCGGCTCATAACCCCTTCCACGACGAACCCTGATCTTCATGTTCAGAACGCCTGTCTGGGTCAAGTTGGCAATAACCAAATCAGGATTAACTATATGAACATCGTGCGGAATATTTATATCCGCAGCAGTCACACTACCGGGGCCATTTTTTGTTAATGTAAGCTCTACTTCATCTTTTGAATAAAGGACAACAGCTAGTTTTTTAAGATTCAGCAAAATATCGATTACATCTTCCTGAACACCTTCTATAGTTGTGTATTCATGAAGAACACCTTCAATCTCCACATCAGTAACTGCACAACCCGGAATTGTGGATAATAGGACGCGCCTTAAAGCATTACCGAGAGAGTGTCCGAAGCCGCGTTCTAGTGGCTCAATCACAATTCTGGAATGATTAGGGGTTTTGCTTACAACCTCAACTAACCGAGGCTTTAATAAGCCAGAAATAGAATTCTGCATTTATATCCCTCAGAATTTCAATTATTTAGAGTAGAGCTCTACAACCAGCTGTTCATTAATATCACTACCCAAATCTACACGATCAGGCAATGAGGTGAATGTACCAGACATGGCTTTTGGATTGACATCAACCCAAGCAGGAAACCCGTATTGCTCAGTTACAGCTAAAGCATCAACTATCCGCTGTTGCTTTTTTGCTTTTTCCCTAATTGTCAAAACATCCCCAGGCATAACCTGATATGAGGGCACATTAATCAAGACACCATTTATTAAAATGGATTTATGACTAACTAACTGACGAGCTTCAGCTCTAGTGCAAGCAAACCCCATGCGATAAACTACGTTATCTAATCTTGACTCAAGAAGATTCAACAAATTTTCACCTGTTGCTCCTTTTTTCAAATCAGCAGATTTATAGTAATTTCTAAATTGCTTTTCTAAAATACCATAAATTCTACGTAACCGTTGTTTTGCTCTTAACTGCATAGCGTAATCAGAGTTTCTAGTGCGCTTGGTGCCATGCTGCCCAGGCCTTTGATCTAACTTACACTTGTTTTCCAGGGACTTTCCTCTGCTTTTTAAAAACAGATCGGTTCCTTCTCTTCGACTTAGCTTACAAGTAGGTCCAAGATATCTTGCCATGATACTACTCCAAATTCTTTATACGCGGCGCTTTTTAGGTGGACGGCAACCATTATGTGGAATGGGCGTCACATCGACAATATTGTTAATTTTGAATCCCAGGTTATTCAAGGACCGAACAGCCGATTCACGACCGGGACCAGGCCCTTTGATCATAACATCCAAGTTTTTCATACCAAATTCTTGCGCAACAATACCTGCTTTCTCTGCAGCTACCTGAGCAGCAAACGGAGTACTCTTTCTTGACCCACGAAAACCGGAGCCGCCTGAAGTTGCCCAGGATAGCGCATTCCCTTTTCTATCGGTGATAGTTATAATTGTGTTATTGAAGGAAGCATGTACATGAACAATGCCATCGGCGATTTCTTTTTTTATACGTTTTCTTGAGCGATTAGGACTAGCCATAACTTTTATCTCTTAAAGGAATATCTTATTTTCTTATCGGCTTGCGCGGACCTTTTCGTGTACGGGCATTAGTTCTTGTTCTTTGCCCTCTTAACGGCAAGCCTCGGCGATGTCTGATTCCACGATAACAACCCAGGTCCATCAACCGCTTGATATTCATTGAAACTTCTCGACGAAGATCACCTTCCACTGTCATTTTAGAAACCACATTACGAATAGCTTCTAATTGCTCTTCTGTCAGTTCTTTAATTTTTACGGAAGGCGATATATTTACTTCCACACAAATTTCACTTGCAGTTTGACGACCAATGCCATAAATTGCAGTTAAAGCTATTACTGCATGTTTATGATCTGGTACATTTATCCCGGCAATACGTGCCATTCAGATACTCCCCTGAGTAATATTCTAAAGTTAAGCGCCGAATTATAGCATTGCATTAATTATGGCGCAACAAATTTAACCTTGGCGCTGCTTATGCCTACCATCCAGGCATATAACTCTTACAACACCATTTCTTTTTACTATTTTGCAGTTTCTACAAATCTTTTTAACAGAAGCACGAACTTTCACAGATAACTCCTAAGTGTTCTTGCAATAAATTATTTTTTCAGATTGGCTTTTTTCATCAAGCCTTCATATTGCTGGGACATAACATGGGTTTGCATTTGAGAAATAAAATCCATGACGACCACCACAATAATTAACAGAGAAGTTCCGCCAAAATAAAACGGAACATTCCAATACACTATTAAAAACTCGGGCAACAAACAGACCAATGTAATATAAAATGCCCCTATAAGAGTCAATCTGGTCATTACCTTGTCTATATACCCACTCGTTTGCAAACCAGGCCTGATTCCAGGCAGAAAAGCGCCTGACTTTTTCAGATTTTCTGCTGTTTCTTTTGAATTAAACACCAATGCGGTGTAAAAAAAGCAAAAGAACACAATAGCTGCCGCGTAAAAAATAACATACACTGGCTGGCCCGGCGATAAAAGAGTTGCCACATCCTGAAGCCAGGCAAATCCTTCAGCATTACCAAACCAGCCCGCTATTGTCGCAGGAAACAGGATGATACTTGAAGCAAAAATAGGCGGAATAACACCAGCCATATTAAGCTTCAACGGCAAAAAACTACTTTGTCCGGCATAAAGTTTTCGACCTTGCTGTCTTTTCGGATAATTAATTAGAATCCTTCTCTGCCCTCTTTCCACAAAGACAACTAAAGCAGTGACGGAAATCGACAAAATAAACAGCAAAATAATAAATGCACCATTCATTTCGCCAGTTCTAGCCAACTCCAATGTTCCTCCAACAGCTTTAGGCAATCCAGAAACAATACCGGCAAAAATAATCATCGAAATCCCGTTGCCGATTCCTCTCTCTGTGACCTGCTCACCTAGCCACATCAGAAAAACAGTACCCGTAACCAACGTTATTGTTGTCACTACGATAAAGCCAATACCAGGATTCAAAACGACAGAAAGACCACCAGCGGATTGATTTTGCAACGCAAGCGATATTCCTATTGCCTGAAAAGTTGCCAAAACAACCGTACCGTATCTAGTATATTGGGAGATTTTGCGCCGACCGGATTCACCTTCTTTCTTCAGTTGTTCCATAGTCGGAATAACAACCGTCATCAACTGCATAATAATCGATGCGGATATATATGGCATTATACCGAGAGCAAATAGGCTTAATCGCATCAATGCCCCACCGGAAAACATGTTAAACATGTCTAAGATAGATCCACTTTGCTGCTCAAACATAATTGCAAGCGCCTTAGGGTCTATTCCGGGAACGGGAATATGCGCACCGACACGGTAAACAAAAAAAGCTCCCAAAACAAAAAGCAACCTTGCTTTTAGCTCTGAAAAACCGCCGACTTTGCTAGCCATCTGAGCTCTTGAAGTATTCACTTAATCCTCTACTTTGCCGCCAGCGGCTTCAATAGCCTCTTTAGCTCCGCCAGTTACCTTAATGCCTTTAACCGTGAGCGCCTTGCTAAGCTCACCCGATTTGATAACTTTTGCTTTTTTAGTGAAAGCGGGAACAATATTTTTTTCAATTAAAAGCTTTAAATCTATCACATCCGCGACCAAGCCATTAAGCTCACTTAAACGCACCTCGGCTGAATACTTACTTGACCGAGAGATAAATCCAACTTTTGGCAATCGCCGCTGTAAAGGCATCTGACCGCCTTCAAAACCAACTTTATGGAATCCGCCACTCCGAGCTTTTTGACCCTTGACACCTCTTCCGCATGTCTTTCCAAGAGTACAGCCTATACCCCGACCGACACGCTTAGCTTTTTTACGAGCGCCTTCGGCTGCATGGATTGTATTTAAAAACATTACACTTCCTCGACTTTTAACATGTACGATATTTTGTTTATCATACCTCTGTTTTCGGGCGTATTGAGTATTTCAACTGTCTGGTTGATTTTCCGTAAGCCTAAACCCACTAAGCAAGCCCGATGACGCGGCAAACGCCCAAACTTGCTTTTTATCATTGTCACACTTAATTTAGTACCCGTCATTGTAAACTACCCGGTAATCTGTTCAACTGATAAGCCGCGCTTGGCAGCTATCTGGTTAGCATTATGCATTCCAGTGAGACCATTAATAGTTGCCCTAACAACATTAATAGGATTATTCGTTCCAATACACTTTGCCAAAACATTATGTACACCAACGACTTCAAATACAGCTCTCATGGCACCTCCGGCAATAATGCCAGTACCTTCAGAAGCCGGCTGCATATAAACCTTTGCAGCGCCAGTTGAATTCATAATAGGATATTGCAAGGTATCACCTTTTAATGAGACTTTACGCATATTCTTGCGCGCCTGTTCAAGGGATTTCTGTATTGCAATGGGTACTTCACGGGCTTTACTGACACCGTAACCAACTCGACCTTCACCGTCACCTACAACAGTTAGTGCCGTAAAACCGAAAACCCTACCGCCTTTCACAACCTTTGCAACACGTCTTACATTAACTAATTTTTCTTGCAGTCCGTCAGTACTGCCTTGAGCTGGTGCTGTGGCCATTTTATTCCCCTAAAATTTCAAACCGGCTTCGCGTGCTGCATCAGCTAATGCCTTAACGCGACCATGATATTTAAATCCTGAACGATCAAAAGCAACTTCCGTTACCCCTGCGGCAATAGCTTTTTGAGCTATATATTTCCCGACTTCAGCTGCTGCCTCTACGTTACCGGTATTTTTCAACCCAGCTTTGATTTCTGTCTGTGTCGTTGATGCACTGGCCAATGTTCTCGATCCATCTCCACTTATGACCTGAGCATAAATATGCTGGGATGTCTTATGGATTGATAAGCGAGTTGTTTTTAAGTTTTTAATTTTGCAACGCAATTTTAACGCGCGCTTCATACGAGATTGTTTCTTATCCATCACGCCACCTTACTTCTTTTTAGCTTCTTTTCTAGCAACATGTTCATCAGTGTATCTAACGCCTTTACCTTTATAGGGCTCAGGTGGACGATACGCTCTTATTTTTGCAGCGACTTGGCCGACTTGCTGTTTATCACTTCCTTTGATAATTATGTCTGTCTGAGTCGGAGTCTCAATTGAAATACCGGCGGGCACCTGGAACTCAACAGGATGGGAAAAACCCAATGTCAAACTGAGAACATTATCCTTTGCCTGCGCTCTATAACCTACACCGATAAGCGTCATCTTTTTTTCGAAGCCTACAGATACACCGACAAGCATGTTGTAAATAATCGCTCTAGCGGTACCTGCCTGCGCAGTAGCATTTTTATCATCCTTATTCCACTGCATTTGCATTACATTATCAGCGATATCAACGCTCACAGCAGGATTAAGACTATACGATAACTGGCCTTTAACTCCCTTTACCGTCATATCGTTACCATCTAGTTTTATATCCACGCCAGCTGGGATAGTAACTGGGGCCTTTGCAATTCTTGACATAATACGCCTACATTAACAAACGGTGCAAATCACTTCGCCGCCATGCCCAATTGCACGAGCCGCTCTATCTGTCATCACACCATTTGATGTTGATACAATAGCAATACCCAATCCGCCAAGCACTTTTGGCAATTCGTCTTTAGATTTATAAATCCGCAAACCAGGCCTACTAACTCTTTTTATATTTTCAATGACCGGAACACCTTTATAATACTTTAGTTCGATGGTCATTTCAGTGTGACTGCCGATTGCTTCAATATTAAAGTCTGTAATGTATCCTTCTTCTTTTAGAACCTTAGCAATAGATACTTTTAGCTTCGACGAAGGCAGCTTAATGTTTTTCTTTCCAGCAGATTGACCGTTTCTAATACGGGTAAGCATATCTGCTACTGGATCTGTCATACTCATTGTTATTTGATCTCCAAACTCTTACCAACTCGCTTTTACTAGACCCGGCACATCCCCACGCATCGTCGCTTCCCTTAGTTTGTTTCGACTAAGGCCAAACTTACGATAATAACCATGCGGACGGCCAGTTAAATTACAACGATTACGTACTCTCGTGACACTGGAGTCCCTTGGTAATTTTTGTAATTGCAAATGGGCAAGTTCTTTATCTTCAAATGTCGTTTTAGGATCTCTGATAATTTCTTTCAAAGATTTACGCTTAACATCGTACTTCTTTACTAATTTTTTACGCTTATCTTCACGCGCAATCATTGACTTTTTGGCCATGCTAAAACCGCCCTTTAGTTCTTAAATGGAAAATTAAAAAGCTTTAACAACGCCAAACCTTCTTCGTCAGTTTGAGCTGTTGTCGTTATAGTAATATCCATGCCACGTAAAGCATCAATCTTATCGTAATCAATTTCAGGAAATATGATTTGCTCTTTGACGCCCATTGAATAATTACCGCGCCCATCAAAGCTTTTAGGACTTAATCCTCTAAAGTCACGAATTCGAGGAATAGAAATACTAATCAAACGATCTAAAAATTCATACATTCTATCGCTACGCAAAGTAACCTTACAGCCAATAGGCATATCATCACGAATTTTAAAGCCCGCAATTGATTTTCTTGCTAAGGTAATAACCGGCTTTTGACCGGATATTTTTTCCATGTCACTAACAGCAGACTGCAAAACTTTTTTGTCGGCAACCGCACCACCAACTCCCATGTTTAATGTTATCTTGGTAATACGAGGCGCTTGCATAATAGATTTATAAGCAAATTGCTCTACTAATGCCGGGAGGATACGTTCTTTATATACAGATTCTAATCTAGCCATGATTCATCTACACCTTACACATCAACAAGTTCATCTGTTGACTTAAAATATCTAACCTTCTTTCCATCTTCTAGAAATTTAAAGCCAACACGATCTGCTTTCTTAGTAATGGGGTTATACAATCCTACATTAGAGACATTAATCGGCATATCTTTTGAGATAATCCCACCCGAGACACCTGTATTCGGATTCGCTTTTTGTGTTTTTTTAACCCGATTGATACCCTCAACGAGTACTTTATCGTTTTTCAAAACCTGGACGACCCTACCGCTTTTACCTTTATCTTTTCCAGTGCGAACGATAACGTCATCACCTTTTTTAATTTTTTGCATATTTGACCTACCTTATAATACTTCAGGAGCTAACGAAATAATTTTCATAAATTTTTCTCCTCTTAGCTCGCGAGTTACAGGGCCAAAAATACGTGTGCCTAAGGGTTGTAAATTATTATTGAGAATAACCGCGGCATTTCCATCAAAACGAATAACGGAACCATCAGCTCTGCGAACACCTTTGCATGTTCTCACAACTAATGCGTTATAAACTTCGCCCTTTTTTACCCTTCCTCTGGGGATTGCATCTTTAATGCTGACCTTGATGATATCACCAATACCCGCATAACGACGATGTGAACCGCCTAATACTTTGATACACATGACCTTTTTTGCACCACTATTATCGGCGACGTCAAGGTTAGTTTGCATCTGAATCATGATTTGTTCCTAACTAATCTGTATTAAATAAATAACTGTATGCTATTTGTTAGCACTTTCCAAGACTTGAACCAGCCTAAAAGTTTTATTCTTAGACAAAGGACGGCATGATGTAATGGCTACAATATCGCCTTCCTGGCAAATATTTTCTTCATCGTGTGCCATCATTTTAGTTGACCGTTTGACATATTTCCCATAAACAGGATGTTTTACCACGCGCTCAACCAAAACTGTAATTGTCTTATCCATTTTATTACTGACAACTCGACCAGATATTGTTCGTAATTTAGTTACATTATCGGTCATCTTATGCGCTCGCTATTTCTTTTAAGACAGTTTGAATGCGTGCTATGTTACGCCTTACTTTTTTCACTTGATCCGTTTTTGACAACTGACCTGTACCTTTTTGCATTTTAAGATTAAATCGCTCTCGGGATAAATCAAGCAACATAGCCCCTAGTTCATCTTTTGATTTTTGACGTAATTCATTTACTTTCATTACATTATCGTCCGAACAGTAAAAAGTGTTTTCAATGGTAACTTAGCCGCCGCTAACGCAAAAGCCTCGCGAGCCAATTCTTCAGAAACGCCTTGTATTTCGTATAGCATAGTGCCTGGCCTAATTTGAGCAACCCAGTATTCTACACTACCTTTGCCTTTTCCCATACGAACTTCTAATGGTTTTTTGGTAATTGGTTTATCTGGAAATATTCTTATCCAAATTTTACCGCCACGCTTTACATGACGCGTAATAGTCCTACGTGCTGATTCAATTTGGCGTGCAGTCAAGCGACCACGGCTTATTGACTTGAGGCCATATTCGCCAAAGCTGACTGATGACCCACGCACGGCAGTACCGTTATTTCTGCCTTTATGTTGTTTACGGAATTTTGTTCTTTTCGGTTGAAGCATCTCTTTATTCCTTCAACTATTTTTTAGATTCAGAATTCATAGATGCAATATGCGCATCCATATCAAATACTTCGCCTTTGAATATCCATACCTTGATACCGATAATTCCATAGGTAGTATTAGCCTCTGCCGTTGCATAATCAATATCAGCTCTTAGTGTATGTAAAGGCACTCGCCCTTCTCTATACCACTCGCTTCTGGCAATTTCAGCGCCGTTTAGCCGGCCACCAATGTTAATTTTTATGCCTTCTGCACCTAAGCGCATGGTATTAGTAACCGCACGTTTCATTGCCCGCCGATACATTATTCTTTTTTCAAGCTGCTGGGCGATGCCTTCAGCAACTAATTGCGCATCTAACTCAGGCTTTCTAATTTCTTCAACATTCAGCTGAACTGGAATGCCTATCATTTTTGAAATTTCTTGTCTCAACACATCAATATCTTCGCCCTTCTTTCCGATGACTATGCCCGGGCGAGCAGTATGAATAGTGATATGTGCATTATTCGCGGGGCGATTAATTTGTATGCGACTTACTGAAGCATTAGCTAATTTTTTCTTAATATATGCTCTAACTTTCAAATCTTGATGCAAAAAAATGGAGTAATCTTGAGAACTTGCATACCATCTTGAATTCCAATCTTTGACAATACCCAGGCGTATACCTGTTGGATGTACTTTTTGACCCATTTTATGCCTCTATTCGTATTCTGCGACTTTAATTGTAATATGGCAGGTTCTTTTAAGGATATGATTGGCACGTCCTTTAGCTCTTGCCTTGAATCTTTTCATCGTCGCCCCTTCATTGACATAAACGGTAGACACTCTTAGATCATCAATATCTGAACTTTCATTATGTTCAGCATTCGCTATCGCAGATTCCAGAATTTTCTTGATAATTGCAGCCGCTTTTTTTGAACTGAATTTCAATATATTTAGCGCCTTTTCGACAGGCATACCGCGAATCTGATCACCAACCAAACGGGCTTTTTGCGCAGAAAGAGGCGCATTTTTTAATTTCGCTGAAATTTCCATCGCCCGATCCTATCTTGATTTTTTATCGGCCACATGGCCTTTATAGGTGCGAGTTGGTGCAAACTCACCTAACTTATGCCCTACCATATTCTCAGAAACGAGAACAGGAATATGCAGGCGCCCATTATGAATGGCAATAGTTAAGCCTAACATATCTGGAATAATCATTGATCGTCTCGACCATGTTTTAATCGGTTTCCGATTATTGCTGCTTACTGCATCTTCAACTTTCTTAAGAAGATGATGATCAATAAAAGGACCTTTTTTAATTGAACGTGGCACGCTAATTCCTCACTATTTCTGCTTACGACGCCTAACAATCATATTGTCAGTACGTTTATTTTTTCGTGTTTTATAACCCTTAGTCGGCATACCCCAAGGAGATACAGGATGCCTACCACCAGAAGTACGCCCTTCACCACCACCATGAGGGTGATCTACCGGGTTCATAACCACACCGCGAACGGTAGGACGCACGCCTCTCCATCTTGAAGCCCCGGCTTTACCAAGAGAAGACAAATTATGCTCGGCGTTCGATACCTCACCGATTACCGCGCGGCAATCAGCCATTACTTTTCTTATTTCACCAGAACGCATTCTAATAGTTGCATGAGCGCCATCTCTTGCAACCAGTTGCACAGATGTCCCGGCGCTTCTTGCCACTTGCGCGCCCTTGCCTGGCTTCAATTCAACGCAATGAACAGTCGTGCCCATAGGCACGCTTCTTAGAGGCATGCAATTCCCTGGCTTTACGGGAGCGCTTTCCGAAGAAAGAATTTCCTGCCCAACTTCCAATCCTTTAGGGGCAATTATGTATCTGCGTTCGCCATCTTTGAATAGAATTAAAGCAATATTTGCAGTTCTGTTCGGATCATACTCCAAACGCTCGACAACTGCCGGAATGTCCGTTTTATTTCTCTTAAAATCAATGATACGGTAGTGTTGTTTATGTCCACCACCGACATGACGAGTTGTTATGCGCCCTTGATTATTACGACCGCCGCTTTTGCTATTTTTACATAGCAAGGGGGCATAAGGCTTACCTTTATGCAATTCATCACTTTTAATGCGTATTACAAACCGTGATCCTGGCGATGTCGGTTTCGACTTTACAATAGCCATGCTTTCTACCGTTTCCTATTGATCTTTTACTTAACTGAATTAAGCAGCAGAGAAATCTATATCATGGCCAAGCTTAAGTTTTACATAAGCTTTTTTCCAATCAGATCTTTGACCTAATGAACGACCAAATCTTTTTTGCTTTCCTTTAATGTTTAAAACCTGAACTGAATCAACTTCAACATTAAACATTACTTCTACCGCACTCTTAACTTGCTTTTTAGTTGCCTGTTTTTGTACTTTAAAAACAACTTGTCTATTCTTTTCAGCGGCAATTGTGCTTTTTTCCGAAATAATTGGGGCTTCCAGTACACCTGCCAAATAATATTTGTTTAGACTCATGCCAAACACTCCTCTATTTTTTTCAAAGCACCAGGTGTAACAATGACTTTATCCGCCGAGACCAATAAAACAGGGCTTAAATTTACCGCTTCAATCACTTCCACATAAGGAATGTTTCTTGACGCCAACGCTAGATTTTCATCAACGCTATCTGTAATTATTAATATACGTTTAGCATCGATATTCTTTAGCTTTACACTCAATTCCTTTGTTTTAGGCGTAATCGGCATAATATCGGCGCTGACAACCAGCCGATCCTGCCTAAGCAGTTCCGATAAGATCGACCTAACACCCACCCGGTACATTTTTTTATTTAGCTTCTGCTCATAAGATCTAGGTCTCGCCGCGAAAGTGACACCGCCGGTCCGCCAAACCGGACTACGCGTTGTTCCTGACCTTGCACGACCAGTCCCTTTCTGTCTCCATGGCTTAGCGCCGCCACCACTAACATCTGAACGTGTCTTTTGCGCCTTAGTACCGGCACGCGCCCCAGCCAGATATTTAGTCACCAATTGATGAACCAGCGTTTCATTAAAAGACTGACCAAAAACAGCTTCAGCTACTTCCAACTGTCCCGCGGAGTCTTGTTCGTTTAAAGCAGGTACTTGCAAACCCATGGCTTAACCTTTATTTCGCATTTTCATTGCGGGAGTAATCACTACATCACCGCCCTTAGCACCAGGCACTCCGCCTTTTACTAAAATTAAATTTCTTTCCGCATCAATGGCATGAATAGTCAGATTCTGAACTGTTGTTTTTACAGCACCCATATGGCCTTCCATTTTTTTACCTTTGAATACACGCCCCGGCGTTTGATTCATACCAATAGAACCCAAGACCCTATGAGAGCGTGAGTTACCATGGGTAGCATCCTGCATACTGAAATTATGCCGCTTTATACCGCCAGCAAAGCCTTTACCTATACTTCTTCCTTGAACATCAACAACCTGTCCTTCAGAAAAGATGTCTACAGTTAACTCAGAACCGGCAGATAATTCAACGCCCTCACCCTCGTCGAGACGGAACTCCCAAAGACCGCGCCCGGCAGTCACATTAGCCGCAGCATAATGACCGGCCATTGCTTTGTTGACTCTTGAAGATTTTTTATCGCCTGCAGTTACTTGAATTGAACGATAACCATCAACTTCAATACCTTTTACCTGAACAACTCTGTTTGAATCGATCTGTAGAACAGTAACCGGTACCGATGAACCATCTTCACAAAAAACTCTGGTCATACCACATTTACGACCTATAAGACCTATTGACATCTGCCAATTCCTCTATCTTTTAATTCAACTTTATTTGAACATCAACACCCGCAGCAAGATCCAATTTCATCAATGCATCTACGGTTTTTTCTGTTGGCTCAACGATATCCAGCAATCTTTTATACGTTCTCAATTCGTATTGATCTCGCGCATCCTTATTGACATGCGGAGAAATCAAAATAGTGAAACGCTCTTTTTTAGTAGGCAAGGGAATCGGGCCTTTAACTTGTGCACCCGTTCTCCTTGCTGTTTCTACTATCTCACCAGCCGATTGATCAATCAATTTATGATCAAATGATTTCAAACGGATTCTGATAGTTTGGTTAGCCATATTTATTACTCGATTATTGATGCGACAACACCGGCACCGACGGTGCGCCCACCTTCACGAATCGCGAAACGCAAACCGTCTTCCATCGCAATCGGTGAGATTAATTTTACAGTAACGGAAATATTGTCGCCGGGCATTACCATTTCCACGCCTTCAGGCAATTTCACCGCACCGGTTACGTCCGTAGTTCTAAAGTAGAATTGTGGACGG
>SCST01000557.1 GCA_004299465.1 Methylovulum sp.
ATTGACATGAGTGGCGACAATGAGTATCTGGAAATTTAGAAAAACGGGAGGGTTTTGGTATATGGCGGTGAGTTTTGTGTCATTGCGAACATAACTCGGGAGGTTTTTAAGGGCTTTTTCTTCCTTGATATTGACTAAAGACAAGTTGAGGACATCCCTGGAAACGCCGGGAGTATTAGCGCCCGCCGATTTAAAGCCCTCGGCGAGATTGCCTAATTGAACCTGGGAAGCCCCAGCCACACCATAAGCCGCCAAATGCTTATTCAGCTCGTTGATAACGATGGTTAAGGCATGTGAAATCACTTGGACCTTCCTCTGTTCAATCATCTTCGCGCAATTAGATACCAAACGGCTAATAAATGCCAGTGTTTAATTATAAAGGCAAGGCGTTTTATTATTTTAAGTATTCACCTGTTATTTAAGGCTTTTTTTTGAAAAAAGACGGGGAAATCATGAGTGCAACCGGGCGCCGGTAAACGATTTATAAAGATGATTGATATTTTGCCGGTTCCATCACAGAATATGACGAGTCCTGCGAAAAGCTTATGGCCCATAGAGGCGGTTTTCTTTTTCACCCCGGCCCCCTCTTCGGCCTTTTTAACCGCCTCATGCTGTCCTTTATGAGCTGCAACAATACAATTTTGCTACAGAACCCTAGCATCCTGCCGTATGATCGTATGAATTTTTTTGAACAGAGAGCCAGGCAATGGATGCTTTAGTTATTTTAATACCGTTATTGCCGTTGCTGGCGGCCGGCGCTATCGGCTGCGGCCATTTAGCCGGCGTGCTGCGCGGCGAGGCCGGTGAAAGCATCACCGCCGATATTGCCTGCGGGGCGATCAGTTTGTCGTGCCTGATGGCCCTGGCTTTACTGGGCGGCGATTGGCTAGGTAAAAACCAAGGTTTTTTCAGCGTCGGGCAATGGCTGGGCAGCGACGACTTAAATATCCGCATTAATTTTATCACTACCGGCCTTCATGTCCGCTTGGCTGCGCTTTTTGCATTGCTGCTGGCGATTATCAGCCGCTTTTCTATCCATTATTTACACCGGGAAACGGGCTTCCATCGCTTCTTCTTTGTCTTAAGCCTGTTTACCGCCGCAATGTTGTTGCTGGTATTATCAGGCAATGCCGTCGGCACCTTTATCGGCTGGGAAATTGCCGGTTTATGTTCATACCTGTTGATTGCGTACGCCTATCAGCGCCCGGTCGCCACGCAGAATGCCACGCGGGTCTATGTGACCAACCGCATCGGCGATGCCGGTTTTATTATCGGCATCAGCTTGAGCTATGCCTGGCTTGGTACGATAAACTGGAAGCAGTTGAATGCGGCGGCAGGCCAGCTCACCATAGGCGAAGCGACCGGCATCAGCCTGTGCTTTGCGCTCGCGGCCTTCGCAAAATCCGTGCAATTACCGTTTACACCTTGGTTGGCGCGCGCAATGGAAGGGCCTACCCCATCCAGCGCCGTGTTTTACGGCGCGGTAATGGTGCATTCCGGGGTTTACCTGGTGTGCCTGCTGGAACCGGTTTTTTCACAATCGCCGTTTGCTATGGCGGTGCTTGGCGTGGTGGGTCTTACGACGGCGCTATACAGCTTTATTGTCGGCCAAACCCAAAGCGATATTAAGAGTTCGCTTGGCTTCGCAACATCGGGGCAATTGGGCCTGATGTTCGTGGAATGCGGCCTGGGCTTTTGGCAACTGGCGAGCTGGCATCTTTGCGCCCACGCCATTGTGCGTTGCTGGTTGATACTCACCGCGCCGTCACTGCTGCATAACCTGGGGCGCATTACCGTACAAGACAAGCCGCGCGAAGTCTCAGGATGGTTATATATGGTATCCTTGCAGCACTTTTGGCTGGACCAGATCATTGATTGGGCGCTGGTCAAGCCTATTCGCGGATTGGCGCGCGACCTCAGTTATTTTGATGACCATATCATCGACCGCATCATCGGCGTTCCGGCACCAGCAATAGGCACATTATCGTCACTGGCGCAGGCGGAAGAGGAAATCATCGGCGCGAAACTCAATAATGACACGGATGAATTCGCCCGCGGCAGCGGACTGGCCGGCAAGTTGACCGAATGGGCCGCCGCTGTCGTGCATTGGTTTGAAGACCGCTTTGTGTTGCGCGGCATAGGCAAGGATGCGATCCATTTCGGCCGCCAACTCGGGCATGCCGCGAATAAATTCGAACAAATCATATTAAGGCCGCGCTATCTGGTCCTGTTTGTCTGTATAACCTTCCTGGTTGCCTTTTAAATCGTTAATTGAATCGCTAATGAATGCTTTCATAAACACCTGGCCGGCAGCGGCAGCCTTCCCCTTGCTCACGACCTTGACACTGGTCCCGCTGGTAGCGTCGATAGCGGTGATTAATTCGCCGTCATCGGCTATCGCCTTGCGCTTCGGTTTTGCCGGAAGCGCATTGGCCGTATTGCTCAGCCTCTACCTACTGATGGTTTTCGATACCGGTAATCCCGGCATTCACCTGGTCGAGCAGGTGCATTTTGCCGGCTTCAGTTACGCCGTCGGCGTTGACGGCACGAATATCCTGTTTATCCCGTTAACGACGGTTTTAACCTTCCTGGCCCTGGTTTACACGCTAATCACCCGGCATGCCGCCGATAAGCTTTTTATCGCCTGCCTGCTGGGTTATGAAACCATATTGATCGGGGCTTTTGCCGCCTTGAATATCATGCAATTCTGGTTATGGTCGTTGCTGGAATTGATACCGGTCGTGCTGTTGACGGTTAATGCCGGAACCGGACAAAACCGGCGCTGGGTCGTCACGCTCTTATTGCAATATTGGGGCAGCGGCCTGGTGATGACGCTGACCGGCTTCCTGTTTCTCGCCTTTGGCCTGGTCGGCTCGGACCATGACTTAACCTTCGATTGGCTGACATTAAAAGAAAATAACGCCTATTTACATGACGAGATATTGATTTTCATCCTGCTGTTTTTCGGCTTTTCGATTCGTATGCCGCTGTTCCCGTTCCACGGCTGGCTGCCGTTGCTTGCCGAGCATGGCACCGTTGCCAGCGCCGCGATTTTCCTGGTCGGCCTGAAACTGGGGATTTATGCGCTGATCCGTTTTATTTTGCCACTGTTACCGGGAGTCGCCGAAGACTGGGCCGGTTTTGTGCTGACGCTGGGCTTAATCAGTATTTTTTACGGCGCCTTGCTGGCGCTGATGCAAATCAATATCCGGCGCCTGCTGGCGTTTGCCGTGATCAGCCATACCGGCATGCTCGTCATCGGCATATTCAGCTTTAATGAATACGGCCTGGAGGGCAGTTTATTGCTGTCTATCGCTTACGGGCTCGCGACAGCCGGCATGTTGTTCAGCGTCGGCCTGATCTATGAACGCACCCGCACGGCATTTATCCCGCGCCTGGGCGGTTTGTTCGACACCAATTCAACTATCGCGCTGCTGTTCCTGATTTCCGCGCTAAGCACGATGGTCATGCCCGGCACGCCGGGATTTGATGCCGCGCATTTACTGATTGAAGGTATTATAGAAGAAGACGGCTGGCTGGTTGCGATAGCGATATTGCTGGGCAACGTCCTGGCGGCAGCCTTCCTGTTGCGCGCTTTTCAGCAGGTATTTATCGCAACGCCCAAACGACATCAACAACCTTATAGCAGCGACCATCACCCCGTCAGCAAAGAACGCATGATTACCCTCGTGATTTGTTCATTGCTGATAGGCACGGGCTTTTACACGACGCCGTGGCTGAATTTTATAGACCAGGACGCCACCGCTATTGAAAAAGACTACCCGATACACGGTTCGCAGCATCCAGACGCCGTAACTGAGCCGCTTGAAGACCCGCAAGGAACCCAGCATGAATAACCGCTATACCGCTCACACGGCGGATGACACAGGGCGTCAGCAACGATGAAGATTCTAAGCCTTATCATCGCAATACCCCTGGCCGGGGCGCTTGCCACAGGACTAAGCCGCGACATCAAGCTGGCAAAAATTTTTGCTCTCGTCGTTGCCGCTGCCGAATTGATAGCGACGCTGGTCGCGGTGCGGCTGTTTAATACTGATGACGGCACGTTTCAACTGCTGGAAAAATACGCCTGGATACCCAGCCTGAATATCGAATACCTGGTCGGCGTTGACGGCATTTCCGTACTGTTTTTGCCGATGACGGCATTGTTGACATTGATGACCATCATTGCGTCGTGGCATTCGGTACAACAATTAAGCTGCTTGCATTTTGCGTTGCTGTTGCTGCTGGAAGGCCTCAGCATGGGCATATTCGCGGCGCTGGACATGGTGCTGTTTTTTATGTTCTGGGAACTGACCCTGCCGCCTATTTTCCTGCTTATCGGCTTATGGGGCATAGGCCCTGCGCGCCGCAACGCGGCGAGCAAATACACCTTGTTCATGCTGTTCGGCGGCGTGCCGCTGCTGCTGGCTATTATCATGCTCGCGATCAATCATGCCAACGGAATGAACGGTACGATTCCCCATGACCTGAGCTTCAGTTTTCCGACGCTGCTCGAAACCCCATTGCCGGATGCGCTGCAAAGCAGCATTTTTTTATTATTACTGCTCGGCTTTGCCGTTAAAGCGCCCTTGGTCCCGTTTCATACCTGGCTGCCCCTTGCGGCAATGGAAGGTCCCACGCAAATAGCCGCATTACTGACCGGCCTGAAACTCGGCGTTTACGGCATCTTGCGTTTTACGCTGCCGTTAGCGCCGTCTGCTGCCGTTGAATACAACTGGGTGCTGGGTATTTTGGGCGCTATCGCACTGATTTACGGCGCATTGATTGCGCTGCAGCAAACCAATTTGCGGCGCTTGCTGGCTTACGCGAGCGTCAGCCATGTTGGCCTGGTTATCATCGGCATCGCTTCGCTAAATATACAAGGCATCCAGGGCGCGATTTTTCAATTGCTCAACTTTACGCTGGCGGCAGGCTCCCTGATGCTGATCGCAGGCTTTATCCAGCAGCGGCTGGGCAGCACCGAGATGCTGCATCTTGGCGGTCTGGCTAAAACCATGCCGCGCCTGGCCTGCTGTTATTTTTTATTGGCATTGACCAGCATGGGCATACCCGGCACCAGTGGTTTTCCGGCGGAGTTATTGCTGATATTGGGCGCGCTGTTAGCCCATCCCAGCCTCGGCATCACCGCATTGGCCGGAGCGGTACTGGGTGCAACTTATACGCTGTCTTTTACCCGCCGCGCCTTTTTGGGGCCGGTCATCCAGCCCGATGTCAGGCAGGCGCAGGACTTGCTCCCGCGGGAACTGGCGCTGTTATGCGTGCCGGCGCTGTTGGTTTTAATGTTTGGCCTGTTCCCGAACAGCGTGCTTAAAATCAACCAGAAAGCCGCCGAAACCTGGCTGTCGCGATTACTCGAACAGCCTGAACTGGGAGGCCGCGAGCTGGCCGGCAACCTAAGACCTTGATCGGTTCAATCACGCATTTCGGAAATCGGCATGCTGATATGAAAACCCTGTACATAATCGATGCCCATATGCCTGAGCGCTTCTAAAATTTCCTGGTTTTCGACGAATTCCGCCACCGTCAAT
>SCST01000558.1 GCA_004299465.1 Methylovulum sp.
CCGCCGGGAGCAATCGTAGAGGATATAAATGCGCTGATAAACAGGCCCGATAATTCGATGATGTTTTCCTGCATGATGATATAAATAAACGCTCAAAAAAAAACCCCTGCGCCGTTTGCCACAGGGGTTTTTCTATGGTGTTGATGTTAACTTCCGGGCAATATTTTATTTTTACTCGTAGCAATCAGCTTTACCAGGCGTGACAACAATTTGACGGCTAAATCAATGCCTGCCCGCAATAGCTCGAAGATATAAGCGATTATTTCTGAGACACTCATGCCTTTGAATTTCTTTGCTAAATAAGGCGCAAGCAACAGGCCTATCGCCAAACCGATCACGGTAGTTCCTGAGATGACTGAGTCTTCCTGTTGGATTGCCGGCGTCGGCGCCGGTTGTACCGGGGCGGCTATCGGCTGGTTAACCAGCGCCTTGGCTTCGGCTTCTGCGGCGGTGATTAAGTCAGGCAAATTGATCTTATAGTCGTCGACCACGACATTAGCAGTAACACCGGGAATGCTGGGTAAATCGCCGTCGCCTTTGCCCACCTTGAGCTGGGCTTTCATGCCTTTTTCCATGTGTTGGGCAATATCACAATGGACCAGGTAGGTTTTATCGCCGGGAGGCAGAATGAGTGTGCCGGAAATTTTTGCCGGCCCAGATATTTCCAGGTGGAACATACCCTTGGGATATAAGTATTTGGGTAAGCCGTGCATCATCCACTGATGGCGAATCTTGTCTTCATTGACAAAATGCACGGTAAGCTTGGTACACGGTTTAAAATTAAATTCCTGTGTATCAAAAGCAAACATCCTGCCTGGAAATTTTTCGGCGTATTGATGACCGGCATGTACGGTAATTTCTTTGGTTTCAGATATGCTGTCGCAACCGCCGGGCAAGGTGTCTGCATTTTGGCCCATGACCATACCGCCGGCCATGTCCATCAAGTGACCATCGCCGTGATTCATCAGCATACCGTCATGTTCCAGATAATCCACAGCCCCAGCGGATGCGGAAAAAAGCATAACCAGCAGGCTTACCGATAATAACTTCACCATTCTTTAACCTCTTCTTTAGATTGAAAACCAGCCGGATAAAGCGTGCATTCGAACCTTTATCCGCTGGTAGGCCGGACACGGACGATCAAATCCGGATAGCTGTTATACTTTTTTAAGCTTTGCGATGGCTTCATCGACTTTGCTTTTGAAGCCGGCGTGTGACAGATAAAATACATATAGACCGGCAAACGCAAAGAATACATACAGCAGGATGTTGTTTTTGCCGATGGCTTGACCGGCGCCGGCTTTAAAGCTCATGTGGGCGTCCAGTCTTTCGCCTTGGTCAGGTACCAGGGTAATGTGAATCAGGTACTTGCCTGCTTCGGGTACGCCGTTTGGCAATTCAAGGTTGACGGTGCCTGATTTGTGTTTTGCTGCAGGCTGGAAGAATACCCGTGTGCCTTCCGGCTCTTTGGTGACTTCAAACTCGATAGACATGTTTCTGTATCTCATGTCCTGGTAATCGAAAACAAGCTGGGTTTTCGTGCTGGTGCCGGGAAGAGCGCCGCAAAATTCTTCGGCGGAGTACGCAACGGGCTGGTAGGCGGTATAATGAATCCAGTGGCCCGGTTCCAGTTCAAATTTACACTGGTCGGTATCGGTTCCTGCCGCGCCGCCGTGAGCCCAGAGCGATGCCGAGAAAAACAAACCTAAAAATACGAGTAAACCCTTTCTTAAAATGTGTGCTGTGTTCATAATACCTTCCAGTCCTGATAAATAGTTATTATTATATGAAACGTTTAAATGCTCGTTGAGTATGAGCTGACAAAAATCTTCTTGCTATATACCACCCATAGCAGCCACAAACTCTAGCACATCAAACTATCCAAATAAAGGCTTTGATGAAAAGCAAGCTTACCATCAAATATTACATAAGCAAGTGGTAATAGGGTTATTGTGCGGTTGCTATACAGACTTCCTTTTCGTAGACTTAAGCCATTATCATTTAACGGAGCCCCCAACACATGTCATCTTTGACTACTTCAAAAGCTTGGTCTGCGTTGCAAGACCACTTCCAGCATATTCAAAACCATTCCCTACGCGATGCTTTTGCACAAGACCCGCAGCGTTACCATAAATTCTCTCTCAACTTTAACGATATACTTTTTGATTATTCCAAAAACAGGATTACCGAAGAAACCTTGTCATTGCTGACAGCGCTTGCCGGCCAGGCAGGCCTTAAAGCGAAGATCGACGCGATGTTTTCGGGTGAAATAATCAATACGACCGAGCATCGGGCCGTTTTACACACGGCTTTGCGTAACCGCAGCAATACGCCGGTTTATGTCGATGGACAGGATGTTATGCCGGACGTTAACCGTGTTTTGGCAAAGATGCGTACATTCTGCACCTCCGTACGTTCCGGCGAATGGAAAGGCTATAGCGGCAAAGCCATCACCGATGTCGTTAATATCGGCATAGGCGGTTCCGGGCTGGGCCCGAAAATGGTTTCGATGGCGCTGACGCCTTACAGCGCCGATTCATTAAAAGTGCACTATGTTTCCAATGTCGATCAAACCGACATCGTTGAAAAATTAAAGCCCCTCAACCCAGAAACCACGTTGTTCATCGTCGCCTCCAAAATATTTACCACGCAGGAAACAATGATGAATGCCAAATCGGCAAGAAACTGGCTGCTGGAGAAGGCAAAAGACCCTAGTGCGGTAGCCAAGCATTTTGTCGCTATTTCAACGCATGCCGAGACCGTCTCGGCGTTCGGGATAGATACCAATAATATGTTTGAATTCTGGGACTGGGTGGGCGGACGTTATTCGCTGTGGTCTGCGGTAGGCTTGTCGATAGCACTGTACATCGGCATGGATAATTTTGAAGACTTGCTGCAGGGCGCTTATGAGGCTGACGAACATTTCCGCACGACGCCTTTTGACAAGAATATCCCGGTTATCATGGCCTTGTTGGGTATCTGGTATAACAATTTTTTTGGCGCCGACTCCCATGCCTTGTTGCCGTATGACCAGTCGATGCGCTATTTCGCCGATTATTTCCAACAAGGCGATATGGAAAGCAACGGCAAGAGCATTACTTTGAGCGGCGAAAGAGTGGACTACAGCACCGGTCCCATTATTTGGGGACAGCCGGGTACCAATGGCCAGCATGCATTTTTCCAGCTGATACACCAAGGCACTAAATTGATACCTTGCGATTTCCTGGTCGCGGCAAACAGCCATTACCGCTTGCCCGAACACCACGACATACTGGTTTCTAACTTCCTGGCGCAACCGGAAGCCTTGATGCGCGGCAGGACTGTCGATGAAGTCAAACAGGAACTGACACCGGCGCAACAGGAAGATAAATTGTTGGTGGCATCGAAAGTCTTTGAAGGCAACAAACCGTCGAATTCGTTCCTGCTTAAAAAAATGACGCCGAAGGCTTTAGGTTCGTTACTGGCTTTTTACGAACATAAGATTTTTGTCCAGGGCGTCATCTGGAATATCAATTCGTTCGACCAGATGGGCGTTGAGTTAGGCAAGGTGTTGGCCAAGGTGATCTTGCCGGAATTGCAAAACAATGAAGAAATTACCAGCCATGACAGCTCTACGAATGCGCTGATTAACGCCTATAAGAAGATGCGCGAGTCTTGAATTTTGCGGAGTAGGGCGTGCCGTGCGCGCCAGACGGGGGCCGGTTTAAGCCTTGACAGTAAAGAAGGCGCGCACGGCGCGCCCTACTCCGTAGCTGTCCGTAATAGGTCAGCGGCGGGCACGGAAAAAATCTTTTAGCAACTCCGAGCATTCGGCTTCCAGAATGCCGCCTTGCCAACTGACGCGATGATTTAGAAAAGCAGCATCAGTCAACTCCAGCGCATTGCATACCGCGCCGCGTTTAACATCGAACGCGCCGAAAACCAGCCGCTTAATACGTGCATGGCTGATTGCGCCCATGCACATCACACACGGCTCCAACGTGACATACAGCGTGGCATCCGACAGGCGGTAATTGGCTAATACACTGCCTGCCTGGCGTAACGCCATGATTTCCGCATGGGCCGTCGGGTCGTGTAACGCGATCGGGCTATTCCAGCCTTCCGCGATGCAACTATCATCTTTAACAATAACCGCCCCGATCGGCACTTCGCCCAGCGCTTCGGCGCGTTGCGCGAGGCGAATGGCATAACGCATCCATGCCTCGTCAGTGCCGGCAGGGGCTATTCCCATTCGATGGTGGCGGGCGGCTTGCCGCTGATGTCATAAGTAACGCGGGAAATACCGGCGACTTCATTGATGATGCGCCGGGATACCCGATCCAGGAACTCATAAGGCAAATGCGCCCAGCGAGCAGTCATGAAGTCTATCGTTTCGACGGCGCGCAACGCGATGACATAATCATAACGCCGGCCATCGCCCATGACGCCGACCGATTTGACCGGCAGGAATACCGCAAACGCCTGGCTGACTTTATTATAAAGATCATGGCGATACAGCTCTTCAATAAAGATCGCATCGGCTTGGCGCAGTAAATCGGCGTAGTCTTTTTTCACTGCGCCTAAAATCCTGACGCCCAAGCCCGGCCCTGGGAAGGGATGGCGAAATACCATATCGGACGGCAAGCCCAGCTCCAGGCCCAATTTTCTCACTTCATCCTTAAACAACTCGCGTAACGGCTCCAGCAGTTTTAACGTCATGTTTTCCGGTAAGCCACCGACATTGTGATGCGATTTGATCAAATGCGCCTTGCCGCTTTTCGATCCCGCAGACTCGATGACATCGGGATAAATCGTGCCTTGCGCAAGCCAACGCGCATCGCTCAATTTGGCGGCTTCTTCATCAAAGATTTCGACAAACAGGTTGCCGATAATCTTGCGTTTCTGTTCAGGGTCGGCAATACCGTCCAGGGCGTCCAGATAACGTTGTTCGGCATTAACGCGAATCACGTTAACGCCCAGGTGTTCGGCAAAGATCGCCATGACCTGGTCGCCTTCATAGAGGCGCAGCAAGCCGGTATCGACGAATACGCAAGTCAACTGGGCACCTATCGCCTTATGCAGCAAGGCCGCGACGACAGACGAATCGACGCCGCCGGACAGCCCGAGGATAACCTGGTCGGTACCGACTTTTTCCTGCACGACGCGGATGCTGTCGTCGATGATATTGCCGGCCGTCCATAAGGCCTCGCAGCCGCAAATATCCATCACAAAGCGCCCCAGTATCCGTCCGCCCTGTTGGGTATGCGTCACTTCGGGATGGAACTGTAAGGCGTAAAAAGCCTTTTCTTCATTGGCGATACCTGCAATCGGCGCACCGTCGGAGCTGGCAATCAAGATAAACCCGTCCGGCAGTTCCACGACCCGGTCGCCGTGGCTCATCCAGACATCGAGCAAACCGAAGCCCTCCGGGGACAAGTGATCCTCGATGCCCTGCAACAGCCTGGAATGGCCGCGCGCCCTGATTTGCGCATAACCGAATTCGCGGTGGCTGGAGGTCTCGACCTTGCCGCCCATTTGTTCGGTCATCGTTTGCATGCCGTAGCAAATACCCAGCACGGGCACGCCGAGTTCAAACACGCAGGCAGGCGCCCTGGGCGTATCGCCGCTGGTTACGGTATCGGGGCCGCCGGACAGGATAATGCCGTTAGGCGCAAAGTTTGTTATCTCGGTTTCGCTGCATTCACAAGAATAGATTTCGCAATAAACGCCGATTTCACGGATACGGCGGGCGATTAACTGGGTATATTGCGAGCCGAAATCCAGGATCAGGATTTTGTGGGTATGGATATTGGTGGGTAGTTGCTTCACGGTGTTGTCTTTTAAGTAGTTATTTGAAAAGGCGCTGAAAACCCCAAGAGTCGCCGATATTCGGGGCTTATTCTAGCAAAGTTAATACGACGACTAAGGCGATATTGCTGCTTGTTACAGCAATGAGGATTTGTGCCGTTCCTGGCAGGAACAGAATAAAGCACGGAATGGTCCACGACTGGGGCGTTGCAGGCAAAGCCTGCACGCCATCTCCAGCTAGCGCAGCTAATGCACCTGCGTATAACTTTCCCGCACTTCCTTGAGCTCCAGTGCAATTTCACGGCGCATACGAAAATCGCGTTTGGTATGGGCAATGTTATAAGGGATTTTAGGGTTTCTCTCGTATTTAACTGCCGTGCGGATAATGCCTATCCATTGCCGCTCATTATCTTCCATCTCTTTAAAGCGATTGCGAATCCGTTCCAGCTCCTGGTTGCAATAGGTGATAAATCCCGCCGCATAAAATACGCTGTTTTTTAAGTAATCCTGCAAAGCGGACAAGTCGCCATTGATTTCTTCGACAACCTGTTCAAAATTCACCGGTTCGGGCGATTTTACTGGCTCATCAAGCTCTTTTTTAGTGTTGACGACGGACTCCTGCACAACGTCCTGTATACCGGTTGCTTTAGCCGTCCGGCTGGTCCTTCCTGCCGTTGCCGTGACTTCAGCGGCAACCACATCGGCCATATCCTGGGAATTGGCCGTTTTGGCACTGGTCCTGCTGGTTTTGCCGGCGAGCGCAGGAATGCTATTGATGGCTTTTTCCCATAAACCGTAGCGTAAATAATGCGTTAACCGGCCTTCCTGCCAATAATCTTCCTTCTCCACACCCTGGTAAAATGCTTCCAGGGTTTTAATTTCGGCCGCACGTTCGTTCAACAGGCGTTCGCGCGCCTGCAACGGTTTGGCGATAAACACTTCGACCGCGACCCGCCCAAAACGTAAAAACAAGACCTGGAAACCGTGACGGATACGCGCCTGTTCAATGCCTTCATCAATATGTGAATGCAGCAGGTTTTTACGCACATCCTCGGTATCCCATAACAACTCCTGGGTTTTATTGACAATCTGGTCGATCAGCGCCTGCAAGGCCTGGGCTAATTGATCAGTCATCTCGGTTTCAAATTTTTGCTGAATTTCCCTGAACAGCTCTTCACGGATTTTGTAATTGCCTTCGCGCGCGTCGGGCATCGACATCGTGCCGCCGGCTGTATAAATCCGTTTTAGTTCCTCCGGCTGCGCCGTGGTTAGCTGGGTCAGTAAGGCGCCGATTTTTTCGTCATAAGCAGTATGCAAAGCGGCCAGCTCTTCGTGCTCGGCGCCCAAGGCATCGGCTTCCTTACGCCCCTGGATACTTTCTGCATACCAGACATCAAAATCTTTCTTGATGCGCTGCCATTCGCGTCCCCACCATTGATTGAATTCCTTGCCTAAAAGATCATCTTCCTGGCTTTCGCTGGTAACGGAATTGCCGTAAATAGGTTCCAGCTTCATCAGGATTTCGCCGGCATAGTGGCGCATATTGCCGACTAGCGCATCGCAGCGTTTTTTTAATACGTCGGCGCGTTCATTATCGATATAGAAATTAACCGCTTCTTTTAGTAACGGCATACCGTCGGTGATGCCGATTTTTTTCAATTTTAATTTATCGTCGGCGCTTTTAGAACGTCTCAGTGTATCTTCCGACGGTATGCCGAACTCAACCAGATGCGCGCGGGCGCAAACCGGGATCAGGCGCCGCTCGGGAACAGTCGGCCAATAATTCCTGTGCTTCTCGTAGGTATCCTTAAAGTCGATCTGGTCGTCCAGCGCATCGGCTTGCGTCAGCACGACAAATATCTTGTCCGAAACCCTGATACTGGGGTCTTCGGCATCCGCGACCAGCAGCATGTCTTTTTCCGGCCCGGTGATCGAAGGCTGCTTCATTTCCTTCGCATAAATGATCGCATCGCAGTTTTTCAGCCGGTCTATCGCCTGTTCGGCGTGCATCAGGATGCCCGAATTAAAACCCGGTACATCATGAAAAATAATATCCCTGTCGCTACGGAGACGAACGGTTTTAAGCTGGATACGCTTGATTGCCAACGACTGTGCGCGGTTTTTAAAAATCGCCGACTGCAAATGTTCGTTGATTTCGCTGATGTCTATAAACGCCTGGGTAAAACCGCTTTTTTGCCGTGAAAATTCATAAATCGCTGAGAGGTTTTTTTCGGTATCATCGTAATCTTCCTGGATTTCTTTCTTCTCTTTGTCGCTCAGCAGTGCGCTGGCTAATGCATCGCGCCGTTGCGACTGCAGTTTGCTGATTTCTTCCTTGCTGTAGTATTGAATGGCCAGCAATTGATCCTGCTCTGTCTGTGCGGACCAGATTTCCGTGCTGGTAAACGTACAACGCTCCCGCGCTGACGGCAGGATCTCCTGGCCCAGCCATGCATTCAACAAGGCGCTTTTGCCGGCTTTTTCAAGGCCGATCACAGCAACCTCAAAGCGGTTGGCGCGTAAGCGCTCCAATTGCTGGTTTAAGCGTGAGTGTTCCGCATTGAGTTTTTGCTGCAATTCGGGCGCAATATCAACTTCGGTTTTATTGCACAAAGTCACCAGTTTATCAGCCAATACGGACGTTTTTTCCAAGCGGGCAAGTTGTTGTTGACAGGTTTCTAGCCAGGTAGCCATATAAATTCCAGGATTATTAATTATCGTATGAGTACAGGGTACAAAAAATTCGTTCGATACGCCATCTTTCAAGGCAACCGTTATTCGGCATATCCAGCCATTTATATTAAACCCGACATTCCGCACCCCACCCGACCTAAAAAATAATTTAAACTGTACATAACATCATTGAAGCCAGGAGACAAAGCATTAACACCGAGCCTTGTTACAACAGTTACAATTTAGATCATTT
>SCST01000010.1 GCA_004299465.1 Methylovulum sp.
TCACAAAGCGCGCCGATAACCCGGTTATCCAGCCGTAAAGGCCAGCACAGCGCCGAAGACGGTATCGGCGTACCGGTTTTGGGAATATAGCCGCGAAAACGCTGATCGGTGGCGATATCGCCTTTGAGCAGCAGGGGCTGGGTGTTTTCGACAACCCAGCCGATAATGCCCGTACCTTTCGCGATAGTCTTGCCTATACAGCCTTCAGGCAGGTCAATGCCGGCAACGATGTGCAGGTAGTTATCATCATCGCCCTGACATAAGGCCAGCGAGCCGCTATCCGCCCCGAATCCCGCCACGATATGGCGCAGGATGCGTTCAAAGCCTTCGCCGGAACCCTCATGGAGCGCATCGGATTGCCCCAACTGGTAAAGGTCGTGAATCCAGCTCATTTGCTGCAGTTTCCTGAACATCTTAATGCCTCTTAGTAGCTATAGCGCTGCAATTATCCGTTCGGCAAACCGCCGTCCGGCATCGGCTGACAAGAGCGCCTGATCGACAGACACACCCAGTATGTCCAGCGTAATACGAAGAGCTTCCTCACGGTCTTGCACCGCAGAGTCATCCCACGGCATGCTGTCCACCATCAGTAAATTTGCACTGTAAATCAACACGCCCAACGATTTAACCGCACCGGCTACGGGCATGGTTTCATGCTGCTCGATAGCTTTCTGTATCGCAACCGGGAAATTCCAGTGCCGCGCCGCTTTGGCGCCGATATAGGCATGGTCGAAACCCAGGAGCCGCCGCTCTTTTTCAGCGATAGGCGCTTGCGTCCCGGAAGGCGGGCGGGCATCCTGCGCATTGAAAATCCGGCTGACGGCATCGGGGAAAAGGAAAACGATAACCAGTTGCCCGATGTCGTGCAACAATCCCGCCGTAAAGGCAATGTCGGGGTTAATGCCGGTGTAATTTGCAAGTTGCCGGCTGCAATCGGCTACCGCCATGCTGTGGTGCCAGAACTTCGTATAATCGAAATCGTTATGCTGCCTGGACCACATCTGCGAAAAACAGATGCCGACCAGCAAATCCCTTACGCAATTAAAACCCAAGACGACGATGGCTTCGCGCAACGACGCTATCTCCCTGGACATCCCGTAGAATGAAGAATTGGCGATGCGCAACAAACGCACGACCGTAGGCGGGTCCTGGCCGATTTTATCGACCAGCGTTGTTATCTCCGGGTTACCGTCCAATTGTTGCAAGGCATCGATCAGCAAGGCAGGCAATGAAGGCAGCTCCGACAAATACGCAAATTCAATTTCAGGACCGGAACCCTCAGGGTCGTCATAGGATAGCGTAGACATCTTAATACGCCTGCACCGGTGAAAGAACGACGATAGTGCCCCTGGAGCGGCTGCTCACGCCCATGACACTAACCCACACATGCATAAGCCCTCCATCGATCAGTTGCGGGGCCCCGTTGCCGGATTCGGGTGAGCCGCGCAACAGTTTGTTTTGTACGACTTGCAGCAATGATTCCGGCAGGCATTCAGTCACCGGCAAACCGGGCAGGCTTTCGCCCGGATGGCGGCGAAACAGTTCATCGGCGCGCCGGTTGGAAACGGCGACCATCTGTTGCTCGTCTATACCGATAATGGCAACCGGCAAGTGTTCGAGAATCTCCTGGGAAACCTGCAGGATGGTAACCCCCTTGATTATCTCGCGGGTTTTCTCCGTGACCTGCTGCTCCAGACTCCGGTTCAAAAGGCAAAGCTCTTCGTTGCTGCGCCTGATCTGCTCCGTCAGGCGCCTGTTTTCCAGTTCCATTTCATAGCGCAGGAAGGCTTCCTGGATATGTCCGCGCAGCTGTTCGTCATCCCAGGGTTTGGTCAGGAATTTGTATATCGCTCCTTCGTTAATCGCGCTGGTCACCGAGTCAAGCTCTGTGTAACCGGATAGCACGATACGCACGGTTTTTGGATAAAGCGCCTTGACCTTACGTAAAAAATCGACGCCCGTCATCTGGGGCATGCGCTGGTCGGAGATGATGACGCCGACGTCGTGGGCGGCCAGCAGGGCCAGCCCTTCCGCCCCGCTGCCGGCAGTCAATATCGAGTAATTATCCCGCCGCAAGGTACGTTTCAACGCACTGACGATGTTCGGCTCATCGTCGACCAGCAACAGGTTTCGTGGTAATTGGATGTCATCGCTCATGGTTCACCTGGACACCTTGGTTCACAAGTTCTAATAGACACCTTTATTACGCTTTAATATACGCTTTGTAAACCACTTTGGTTTAAATTAATGAGTGCTGAAGCAGGATAATCACAGGCCTATACACTACGCCATCATCATCTGTAGACCGGCTGTTTACAGGAAACCGTTTTATGCCTTCCCCGTTAACGCGCCACAACCATCAAACACAAATGGCGCGCGATAAATAGATAAAAGCTTGGTAACTACTCAGCGCCTTGCCAAGTTACCTGAAGTTATACTCGCTCTTTGGCCTGTTGTAGGGCGCGCCGCGCGCCTTCTCCGATACTTGGGGCAACGTGCCAATCCGTTGGCGCGCGCAGCACGCCCTATAACAGACACCTTGGACCAAAGTATACCTAGGGATAAACTTTTCTGAAGAGGTGCTGAGCAATTACAAAGCTTGTCTGTATACATTCAGCGTCATCTGCGTTCCATTTCTACAACGGCTGAGCGCTATAAAAACAACCTGTTTAACCGGTGTTGACCTGTGCTTGATAGTTACTCATTGTTATGGGAACGGCTTTGTCAAACTTTCATCTATACCGGCATAAATCACCATCTGAAAAAACCTGCGATTCATAAGTGAATTGAAATAAAAGTGCTTTCAAATCAATAAAAAACTATCATAAAGCAGGGTAATGAATGATCAGCGTTAAGGACAGGTTACGACACGTCTTCAATAATAAATGGCAACAGATTCATGCAGGCGGCACCCATTATGAAGCAATGTATTTTTATCAAGAATCCTCAAACCTGGGTATTTGTCCGTCTATGCCTATCGATATGGATACTATTGACACTGGTGCTGGCCGGTTCTTTGTGGGCGATGTATAAAATGCCTGGAAACATGGCCTCGGCATTCATACAGCAAAGCCTGTTACTGGCGGCAATCAGTTGCTTGTTTGCGCGCTATGCTATCAATCACCGGCGCCCGGATACCAACATCGGCGACAGCGAGACACATTTCCGCAGCCTGCTGGACTCGGCGCCGGACGCTATTGTCATCGTGAACCGGGAGGGCGGGATTGTCCTGGTCAATAGGCAGGCCGAACAATGGTTCGGTTACCATCGCGACGAACTGCTCGGACAAGCGATTGAATCGCTGGTGCCCGAACGCTTTCGCGAACGCCATCGCGGCTACCGGGATGCCTATATTGCCAACCCGGTTATCCGCCCTATGGGCGAGGGTGTCGAGCTGTACGGCTTGCGCAAGGACGGCGGCGAGTTTCCGGTGGAAATCAGCCTGAGTCCTTTAGTCACCGAACAGGAAACCCTGATCAGCAGCATTATCCGGGATATTTCGGCGCGCAAGCAAATCGAACAGGCGCGGCAGGATGCGCAGACCCAATACCAGGAATTGGTCAATAACCTGCCGGTAGGCGTTTAC
>SCST01000559.1 GCA_004299465.1 Methylovulum sp.
TGCTGGAAGGTACGGATATTAACTTTAACGGCAATAATCCCTGGGACATCCGTGTTTACAACGCGGATCTTTACCAGCGGATACTGACGCAAGGCTCGCTGGGACTCGGCGAAGCTTACATGGATGAATGGTGGGATTGCCATCAACTGGATGAATTATTCCATAAAATCTGCCTGGCGCATCTTGAAAACAAGGTCGTCGTCGACCCGCAGACCTTTATAAACAGGCTCTGGGGACTGGTCACGAACCGGCAAAGCCGGCAGCTCGCACCTGAGTTGATCAAATGGCATTATGACATCGGCAATGATTTATACAGCGCGATGCTCGATAAACGCCTGACTTACAGCTGCGGCTATTGGAAAGACGCCAAAACACTGGATGAGGCGCAAGAACATAAATTTGACCTGATCTGCCGAAAACTCGGTTTTCAAGCCGGGCAAAAAATTCTCGACATCGGCTGCGGCTGGGGCAGTTTTATGAAATACGCCGCAGAAAAATACCAGGTATCCTGCGTCGGCGTCACGCTATCTGCCGAACAGCATGCCTTAGGCCAGGCATTATGCCGCGATTTGCCGATAGATATCCGTTTGGTCGATTACCGCGAACTCAACGAAAGCTTTGACCATATTGTTTCTATCGGCATGTTTGAGCATGTCGGCTATAAAAACTATAGCGAATATATGCGCGTCGTGCGCCGCTGCCTGAAAGATGACGGATTGTTCCTGCTGCATACGATAGGCGGCAGCAAATCGGTCATCACGGTCGATGCCTGGATGGGCAAATACATCTTCCCGGAAAGCATGCTGCCTTCTATCAAGCAAATCGCCAAAGCGGCGGAAAAAAAGCTGGTCATAGAAGACCTGCATAATTTCGGCGCCGACTACGACAAAACCTTGATGTGCTGGTTTGAGAATTTTTCCAGGAACTGGCAAACCATCATCGATAATTACGACCACCGTTTCTTCCTGATGTGGAAATATTATTTGCTGTCCTGCGCCGGTGCGTTCCGCGCCCGCGACAACCAGCTCTGGCAGATTGTATTTTCCAAAAACGGCGTGCCTGGCGGTTATACGTCTGTGCGCTAAGCCATAAACCTGCCAAGTATTTGAAGTCGATTCGTTTTATACTTGGTTATAGACTTCGCACGACCATATTTTCGGTTTTTACAATCTTGCGTAATACGCATCGCATACCTTTTGTACTGATTGTTATCATGATTCTAAAAGGGTACGCGATGCGTACCCCTCACTGCCATTATAGAATTCCATTTGGACTTTACGATTAAGCATCCTCTTTGGGGAGTCACGTATTGTTACAGGGGAATTTTCATTATTATTGAATGTGCCGTCAAACCAGGTAGGGAGTAATATAAACTCTACCCAGAAGCTAACTGAATACTAATGTAGCCACATCAAACATCATCATTATGTGCACATAAATTCCACATAAACCCTTAGCCTCTCCATTTGCACTGCACATCGTCCGGTCATCATAACGACATGGACATTCAACTTAAAAAATATTTAACCAGACCGTTTCCCGCCTGTCACTCATTGATGGGTTTAGGGATGTTGTTATTGGCTATCGAGCCGGTGACCTGGCTGGTCAACTCATGGTTTGAACCTTCGCACGATTCTAAAGGCGGCTGGGTGTTTTTACTGTGCGCCGGGTTATTTATCTGGAGCGTGCGTAGCCAGGCATCAGCCGTTGCCATCAAGAACCATAGAAAAGCCATTATTTTATTGTTCGTCACGGCTTTAATTCGGGGTATGGGCCAGATTTTTGCCGTTAATGTACTCGGTGCGGTGGCCTTGGCGATTGATGTTTACGCAATAGCCTTGTTAGCCAGAGTAAGCGATAGAAAAAATCCGCTATCGGCGGCTTGGTTGGCTGTTTTATTTGCCTTTTCACTGCCGTTGGAACGTATTTTTCAAAGGGTTATCGGCTTCGGTTTACAGCATTTATCAGCGGATGGCGCCTGTTTGTTGTTACATGGGCTGTTCGCCGACGTGCAGTGTGCCGGCATCAGGATCCTGCTGGCAGGCCGTGATGTGCTGGTGGATTTACCTTGCTCCGGAGTGAAAACCATCACGCTGCTGTGCATCCTGTTTGCCGCGCTGATGTGTGTATTCAGACCTTCCCTGACCAGGAGCATGCAAATAGGCATCGTGACACTGGCGAGCGCGTTGCTGGCTAATATGATCCGTATTGTGTGCTTATCCATCTTTATCGCTTTTCCCGAAAAAATAGGCGGCATCAATGTGATGGCGCAGCCCTGGCATGACTTGATCGGTTTGTTTTGTTTGACCTTGGCGGCTTTGCCGTTGGCTTTGCTCTGCGGCCTACGCGAATGCAATCAAGCCGTTATCCAGGATGCGCCTGATGATCAGCCTGTTGTCATTCCAGCCGACAAAATAAAGACATGGTTTGCGCTTGGATTTTTAAGTCTTGCGGCAGTCATTGTGTCGCTACCTCGCCAGCCCTTGGATATTAGCGATACCGGCACAGCACTCAGCTTGCCTGTTTATTTGCAGGGGCAATACGGGCAAACCGTCGCGTTAAACCAGCAAGAACAGGATTACTTCACACAATTTGGCGGCACTGCGCTAAAAATGCGTTATGGACATAACAGCGCGCTATTAATCCGCACCCATTCGCCGTTGCGACATTTACACGCACCCGATGAATGCCTGCGCGGACTGGGCTTTGATGTCCAGTATCAAGGCATTCAGTATCAACCA
>SCST01000919.1 GCA_004299465.1 Methylovulum sp.
TATAGTGAGTTCACATGCCGAAAAGATCAAGTTAAGCAGTTTGTCGGCGATGTCACGGCTAAACCAATTGAGGAAAAAGTTCAGCGGTTTGACGAGGTAGAGCGAGAGGTCGCCGGAGTGGATCACGTTAGACACGTCAATGGTGCGCGATGAAAATACGATAAAACCAGTGATGTTTGCGACAAAAATATAGGTGAGCATTTGCGCTTGACGGTAGCCGAATGCCAGCGCGCTTGTCGCAAACACCGCTTCCCAAACCGAGAGTGAAATGACGATCTGAATCACTTGCCGCGCGCGCCACATCCAAAAACTCACGGGGTAGGTGAAACTTTGCACCCAGTTTGCGCGGGCAATCACCCAATATGTTGTCAGTTTGAGTCGCAACACGTGCTGGAATTTACGAACGGTGCTGGAAAACATCGCGAATGATGGCTTCAATGGGTGGTTCCTCGATATTCACATCAGCTATGGCAAAGTTTTGCAAAAGCGCGGCGGCACGTTTGGAAGCCTCTTTGCGCGGCACAAGAATCGTGGCGTGCGGATAAGAAAACTCTTTGACTTCGCCGATTTTGGAAAGTTTCGCCTCAGTTGTTTTTTCCGAAAGCTCAATCGAAAGGATTTTATTGCGGGCGTAGGTCTCAATGATGTCGTCCATCTTGCCGTCGAACAGTTTTTTCCCGTGGTCGATAATAATCACACGCTTGCAAAGCTCCTTGACGTCGTCCATGTAGTGACTGGTCAAAATAATCGTTGCGCCAAACTCCGCATTGTAACTGCGAATAAAATCGCGCATCACTTTTTGCATGACAACGTCCAATCCAATCGTGGGCTCGTCCAAAAAGAGGACTTTGGGATTGTGTAAAAGCGCGGCAATGAGCTCGCACTTCATCCGCTGGCCCAGCGAAAGTTTTCTTACCTGCACGTTGAGAACCTCAGAAACATCAAGCAACTTCACGAGTTTGTTGAGCGTGTGGGTAAACTGTGGTTCGGGAATTTCATAAATCGCTTTATTGAGTAAGAAACTCTCCATTGGCGGCAAATCCCACCACAGTTGGTTTTTCTGCCCCATCACGAGCGAAAATTGTTTTTGAAATGCTGGTTTTCTGTCCCAGGGCGTAAAACCAAGCACGGAAACTTTTCCGGCGGTCGGGTATAGTAAGCCGGAGAGCACTTTGAGCGTTGTGGTTTTCCCCGCGCCGTTTGGGCCGATAAA
>SCST01000560.1 GCA_004299465.1 Methylovulum sp.
GCATTTTGTTCCAATTGCCGGATTCTCTCGGCAGAAACATTATAACGCTCGGCCAGTTCGTGCAATGTTGCTTTTTTGTCTGACAACCAGCGACTTGAGAGAATATCAAGGCTACGCTCATCCAATGTCGCCATCGCATCGCTGAGCAAGTCGTGTTCATGTCCGCCCCAATCGGCATTTTCTAGGAGTACGGCGGGGTCCGCTCCATGCTGCTGGAGATAATTGACAGGTGCGACATAGTTTTCGTCATCCGTTTCATCCGCCGACATATCAAACGACATGTCCCTGCTACCCAAGCGTTTTTCCATTTCATAAACGGCGCTGACCTCGACATCCAGGTCGTTGGCAATCGCTATTGCCTCGTCATTCGACAGCCAGCCCAAATCCTCCTTGGATTTGCGCAGGTTAAAAAACAATTTGCGTTGCGCTTTTGTCGTCGCGATTTTGACTATACCCCAGTTTTTGATCACATATTCGTGGATTTCGGCTTTAATCCAGTGCACGGCAAAAGAAACCAACCGCACCCCCATATCGGGATCGAAACGCTTGACGGCTTTCATCAGGCCGACATTACCTTCCTGGATAATATCCGGCATGGACAAACCGTAACCGCTATAACCTCGGGCGACATGAACAACAAAGCGCAGATTGCTCATCACCAACTCCCTCGCTGCCGCTAAATCGCCGTGATTTCTATATCGTAAAGTCAATTCGCGCTCTTGCTCAGATGTCAGTTTAGGCATCTGTTTGACAAGATTTAAATAGGCATCAAATGTTCCAACCGACAAATTAACCGGTAAAGCTAATGCGTTGCTCATGAGTTATCCCCTGACTAAAAACGTTGCCGAATTTTAGCACTCTCCAACAAAGAGTGCTAATAATTTTCAAGCGCTATCAGCCTGGTTTTGTGTACTGAAGCTGATACATCAAGACAACCCACGAACCCAACACGCCCAGCGCGGATGAAATGGCGATGAGTTCTAGCGTTTCCGTGAAACCAAAAAACAACAAATGAAAATCTCCGCCATATAAATCCGACAGTTTTTTAACCGGCTGCATTAATATCAGCATCATCAGGGTAACGGTAAACCAAGCGACTACGCCTGAAATAAAACCTATCCAAAACCCGGTATATAAAAAAGGCCGCTGAATGAACGCGCGCGTAGCGCCAACCAACCGTGCAATCACGACTTCTTCTCGGCGACTATGCAATTCCAGCCTAATCGTATTACCGGCAATAAACAGCACGGCAAACCCCAGCATCAGGTTTAGCAGCGTTGCCGCGCGTTGGGACACGGCCATGATAGATTGCAGGCGCTCTACCCATTTCATATCCAGTTGTGCAGAATCGACTTCTACGGACTGTTGAAAGCTTTGCAGCAGGTTTTCGAGTCCCTGCTTGTCTTCCAGGGTATCTTTAGGCAACACCTGAATGACGATAGGCAGCGGATTGGTTTTTAATACGCTGATGGCCGACCCGAAACCGCTATAGGTTTTAAACTCGGCCAGAGCCTGTTCCTTGGTGATCAATTTAACAGACTGAATACCCGGATTTTGCCGGATTCTATCAGCCAGTTGCTTGGCATGCGTCTCAGAAATCTCATCTTTAAGAAACAACGAAATTTGCGCACTGGTTTCCAGGTTTCCCGTTAGTTGCTGAAGATTTGCCAATACCAGGTAAAAACCGCTGGCAAGCGAAATGGCGATCGACAAGACGGCTATCGTCATTATCGAGTTAAACGGTGAAGCCACTAAGCGTCCCAGGCTGGAAAACAAGGCATGGGCATGAAGGTCGCGATAAGCTTTTAATTTATCGCCCAAATTACCGCCGGCGCTGGTAGTGCGGCGGGCATCCTGCCTGACGGGCTTGGCGTACCTGGGTTGTTTGACTTCCTTGGTCTGATGCCGCCTGTTAACATGTTTCATCGCTTAGTCCGAAACCAATTGGCCGTGATCCAGCTTTAAAACGCGATGATTCATTTTGGTAATTAAAGAAATATCATGCGAAGCAATCAATACCGTCACCCCTACTTGCTGAAAACTTTCAAACAAACGCATTATTTCCGCCGCTAATTCGGGATCAAGATTCCCGGTAGGCTCATCCGCTATAATGATAGGCGGCTTGTTGACCACTGCCCGAGCTATCCCGACTCGTTGCTGCTCCCCTCCCGACAGCGCCATCGGGTATTTTTTTTCCTTGCCTGACAAACCGACTTTATCCAACGCGGCCCGGACCCTGCGCGTGATTTCCTGATGCCCGAAACCCGCTATCACCAGAGGCAACGCGACATTATCAAATACCGTCCTGTCCTGCAGCAACTTATAATCTTGATAAATAAAACCCATTTTCCTGCGTAAAAAAGGAATTTGATGTTCCTTGGCGCCGCTGAGATTTTGTCCGTCCAATAAAATCAACCCCCGGTTACAACGTTCCATTACGGCAACCAGCCTTAATAAGGTACTTTTCCCGGCACCTGAATGTCCGGTAAGGAAGGCTATCTCACCATGTCGCAAGTGGAAACTGATATTACGCAAGACATCCCCTGTTTCGGGATAGCGCTTCGTGACATTATCAAACTTTAGCATAGTCTCGTTAATCTTTGACAAACTAATCTTTAACAAACAAGGCGTCGACAAAGGTCTCCGCATCGAAATCCTGCAGGTCATCGATACCTTCGCCAATACCTATATAGCGAATAGGAATACCTGACTGTCCGGCCAGAGCAAAAATAACACCGCCTTTTGCCGTGCCATCAAGCTTGGTCAACACTAAACCGGTCAATGCTACTGTTTCATTAAACAGTTTTGCCTGGGACAAGGCATTTTGCCCGGTACCCGCATCCAGCACCAGTAATACTTCATGTGGTGCGGTTTCATCAAGCTTGCCTATGATGCGCTTTACTTTTTTCAGCTCATCCATCAGGTTTGATTTGGTATGCAAGCGGCCTGCGGTATCGGCGATCAGTACATCGATGCCTTTGGCCTGTGCGGACTGTACGCCGTCATAGATGACCGACGCCGAATCTGCACCGGTATGCTGGGCGACGACATGGATACTGTTACGCTCGCCCCAGGTCTGCAATTGTTCAACAGCCGCCGCCCTGAACGTATCGCCGGCGGCGAGCATAACGCTATGTCCTTGCACCTGTAAGCGTTTAGCTAATTTACCGATAGTGGTCGTTTTACCGGCACCGTTAACGCCGACGATCAAAATAACAAAGGGCTTATCCTGCTTAGGTATTTGCAAGGGCTTGCTGCAAGGCTTAAGTATTCTCAGCAATTCCTGCTTCAAGGCAGCCGATAACAGCTCCGGGTCTTTTAACTGCTGGCGGTCAAGATGTTGCGTCAGCCGGCTGATAATTTCCGTCGTCACGGTAATGCCTATATCAGCCATTAACAGGCTGGCTTCAAGATCTTCCAGTAAGTCATCACCGCTTTCTTTCTGGCCCACCGACAGGTTTGCCAGCAAGTCGCCCAGTCCTGAACGGGTGCGTTTTAATTGCGATTTAAGACGCAGGTACAACGACTCAGGTGCAGGTTCGACATACGGCTGGATAACTTCAACACCTATTGGAATACCTGCTGCACCGACCTCCTGTTGCGGCTGGAATTCGACAGGGGCTTCAGTGATGTCTTTGAAGCCATACCGACTGTAAAAACTAAGCGCAATTAACGGCAGCATTAACAGGGCTGCACATGCGCTATTGGCAACACTAACCCAAAAAGGCATATCAAGTTTGTACCCGACGGCATTTAGGCTGACTTGCACCAGTACCAGTAAGCCTAACACCAAGCCCGCTTTTCTTACCGTCCTTGGATATTTCGCCAAGCTTGCCAATACTACCAGCAACGTCAACAGACCAAGACAAGCCAAGGCGCCTGCGCTATACAGCCATTGCACAGCCGTCTCATCATCAAAAGCGATAACGCCCGTCTCGGTAAATATCCGCGTTTCATGCCAGTAACCGGGATAGCCCCGGTATTCATAATTGGCATGATCCGCACCGATCCAGATCACCAGAACTATATAGGATAATAAAACCAGCATGCTAAACCGGGCGAGCCAGAGCAATCCTTTCCACTGCACGGTTGAAACTGAAATCGTCGGGTTACTGCGCAAATAAAGCCGGAATAATAGCCAGAATGTCATCATTTCCGACAGCATGAGCCCCGTAATAACAACAGGCTCAGCCTGTGTCTTGACTACCCACAAATCCAAAAAAAACTGCGAGCCCACTAAAAACAACAAGCCCGACGCCGCTATCATTGCCGCAAGACGGTTTTGCTTTTCTTTCCAGGCCAGACCGCCCAACAGCAGGATAAACAGGCTCAAGCTCGCGATCAGGTAGCGGTGGCTCATTTCCCTCCATGCTTTGGCAATATCGAACGGATGCTCGGGAAATGCCAAGTCCGCCTGCGCTTTAAAAGCTTCACCTCCACGAATAACAAGCTGCCCATAACAACCGGGCCAATCGGGGCAACCCAGGCCCTGGTCGGACAAATGGGCGAATGCACCTGATACGACAACTATTAACGCCAAGATAAGGCTGAACAGGGTTATTTTTCTAAACATTTTATTTTCTTCTGCTATCCGATTTGTGAAATTCTCAGCAAATGCATGAGATCACTTTTTACTTTGTAGGGATCGAACCCTGGTTCGTATTGCATCATTAGATTACCCAAGGGATCCATCAAAAAAAGCATACCATCGGGTATATTCCCTTTTCGGATGTCCATTAATTTTTCAACAACTGCGGGACTGGGCTTGACCCTGATAAGATCAGAAGTCAGCGCGAATTCACGATTTTCGTTACCCACCAATTTTGCCGCCAACGCATCGTCAATCCGGTTTTCTTCACGCTGCAGGCCCAGGAAAAGCGCGGCATCCTCTTTATTTTCCGATGAACGCAAGCGCCAAAGCAGTGCATCCTTAAGCCACCATTGGCTTGCTTTTTCAGTTGCAATATCGTTAAAAACGATGGCGACACGGCGTGTACGTGACAAGTCCTTGTTCAGCATCAAGCGCAATTGCCTGGTTTTAAGTATCGCATCGAGACAGGTTTGATTACAGCTGGACGTAGGAATAACATTGATCACCAGCCAGTGCCCTGCAAGCTCGGCGATGTTATGCGCCGAAAATGTGTCGATCCCGGAAAAATCGCTACGTTCAGTTGTAACGGCAGGACTTATCAACTCGCCGTTATTGATACGGCTGTTTAACAAGCTTGCATTTTCTTTCAATCCCCAGGCGATCAGGAAAGGAATGATAGACATCCCAAAAATAGCCAGAATTAACAATTGATTTTTCTTTTGCTGATTAATCATTCTTTTTTTTAAATCCATACCAAATAAAGAGTAGCGCTAACGTCAATGCCAGCCCAAGCCATTGCACTGCATAGCCGATATGCTGTTCAGGCGACATCACGGCGCTTGTTTGCCACTCCCGTTTAAAGCCATCCGGATCATTTTTATCCAGCTCAACTTGAAACCGGAATACATCATGTCCCAGTTTTTCAGCCAGAACACGGTTATCAACGACTTGCACAACTGACGGCCAATTAGCCGTTGGTATTTCTGCTCCCGCTAATTTCATACCGACACCCGGAAACTTATTAATGCGCCCGTTGACCGTTATTTGCGCAGTGTTGACCGATACGTCCGGCAACACAGCGCGGTTCTGCTTCAACGGAACCCAGCCCCTATTAACCAAAACGGCTTTGGCTGACCCAGATGATAAAGCGTCCGGTAATAAAAGTGGCGTCAGCACAAAATACCCTGGCTTTCCAGCGCTAACCTGATTATCCAGCAAAAATTGGTGTGCGGCATCATAATGGCCGGTAACCTGCACTTTTCTATACCTTAAACTTTCCGCATCATCCTGGGTTTCAGCCGATAATGTTATCGTTGCCGCACCGACAGCCTGCTGCTGCAAATGAAGCAATACACGTTTTTCCTCGGCTCGCCGCCATTGCCAGTCAGCCAAGGCAAGCAACAACGCCAATAAACAGATAGTGGCCAATGCAGGGATGATTTTAAACTTCATACGATAAAACGCCTCATTAATCTATTGGCAATCGGGTCCGGATAGCCGAGAATACCAAATATTTACCATCAAATACTCCTGCCATGATTATCAAAAGCATCGCTATTGCAGCCTTTATCTCCATCATTATCAGTTTGGGTGCCGCATTGTTTAACCTGGTTAAAAACAAAGACCAGGAGCAATCTGAAAAGACCCTCAAGGCACTGACTTTTCGCATTACCCTATCGGTCATTTTGTTTGTTTTTATTTTTATTGCGCTGGCCGCAGGCCTGCTGCATCCTCACGGGCTAGGCATACAGATGCAGGCAAAGAAAACGGCTATATCGGAATCCGCAAAATAACCGACAATCCTGCGAACAAAAAAAAAGCGTTGCCACAGACAACGCTTTTTTAGGCATTGTTATATTACTTACATGATATAGACAAAAATAAACAAGCCTAACCAAACCACGTCAACGAAATGCCAGTACCATGCCGCCGCTTCAAAGGCGAAATGATTTTCCGGCTTGAAATGGCCTTTCGTGCTGCGAAACAAAACAACACTCAGGATGATTGCGCCGATGCAGACATGGAGACCGTGAAAACCGGTCAACATGAAAAAAGTCGACCCATAAATACCCGAACCCAAGGTCAAGCCCATTTCAGTATAAGCTTCATGGTATTCATAAGCCTGGAACATTACGAATAAAAAACCCAGGGCAACGGTTGCTATCAAGCCTTTAATGAGCTGGTCACGATTCTTTGCGAGTAAGCCATGATGCGCCCAAGTTACGGTTACTCCACTGCTCAGCAGAATCAAGGTATTTAAAAAAGGTATACCCCACGCCCCCATAGACTCAAATTCACCATCGCTGGTAGGCTTGCCGTCGATTAGTTTGCCTGGACCGTTAGTGGGCCAGGTTGCATCAAAATTAGGCCACAGCAGTTCCTTGGTTGCCGCACCGATGCCTTCACCACCCAACCAAGGCACCGATAAATTGCGCGTATACCAGAGCGTGCCGAAGAAAACGGCAAAAAACATGACTTCCGAGAAAATAAACCACATCATGCCCATACGGAAGGAGATCCCTACCTGCGTGTTGTACATGCCAGCTTCACTTTCAGTTGCCTGTAAGGTAAACCAGCCGGCCAACATGATGATGAAGATAGTAAAACCTATCACCATCATGGTCGGACCCACTGATGAACCATTCAAATAGTTTGCGAATCCAGCCAATAACATCATTAAACCGGCCGTAGCCATAACCGGCCATGTCGCTTTATGCGGGATGTAATAAGTTTCACTTGAAGACATAATTTTCTCCTATCCTTTCACTCTGGTTTAGTATTATCAAAAAATGTATAGGCGAGCGTAATTGTTTTATATTGTTTCGGTAAATCAGGATTCACGACAAAACGCACCGGCATGGTTTTGCCTTCCCGTGCTTTAAAAGTCTGCTCCGTAAAGCAAAAACACTCGGTCTTTTTAAAATATTCAGCGGCTAATCCAGGGGAAATACTTGGAATGGCCTGGGCTTTCATGACCTTATCAGTCTTGTTTTCTGCATAAAAATTCACGGTATAGTATTCGCCCGGATGAATTTTCAGTTTTTTCGTTTCTGCACTAAACACCATCGGTGTCGCTTCATTCAGCGAAGTTATGAATTCAACCGTGATCTCCCGGCTTTTATCGACAGGATAAATAACCTCTTTGACGGCTAATGATGCAACCTTGCCGTTAAGCCCCGTTATGTCACACAACACATCATAAAGAGGAACCAGCGCGTAGCCAAAGCCAAACATCGCGGCGGCAATCAACAGCAGCTTACGAACCAGCTTGGCGTTCTTTTGCTTGAGGACTTCGTTCATTGAGACATCGCTTTAATCACCGCAACGACATAAATGCCGATGGCAATAGCTGCCAGCACTAATACGGTCAATATGTTTTTCGTTTTTATATTCATTATCTCACCTGATACGTTATCCGCAACGGACAACGTATCCAAAGGCTACATTTCCCCAGCCACTTAAATATGTTCGGTAGGTATAACAGTGGGCGGTGTAGTAAACGTATGATAAGGAGGCGGTGACGGTAATGTCCACTCCAAGCCATGTTTATGAGCATCTTCCCAGACTTCATCCGTCACTTTTTCGCCGGTCCCGCCTTTGATGGTATCGATCACGATATACAGAAACAGCAACTGGCTGATGCCAAATATAAAGCCGCCGATACTTGAAATCATATTCCAGTCAGCAAACTGTACGGCATAATCAGGAATCCTGCGCGGCATACCTGCCAAGCCTAAGAAATGCTGCGGGAAAAACAAGATATTGACCGATACCACAGATAACCAGAAATGTAATTGGCCTATTTTTTCGTTATACATATGCCCGGTCCATTTAGGCAGCCAATAATAACCCGCCGCCATTAAAATAAATACCGACGCAGGAACCAGCGTGTAATGGAAATGGGCTACGATAAAATAGGTATCATGATATTGAAAATCCGAAGGCGCGATCGACATCATCAGGCCTGTGAAACCGCCAATCGTAAACAAAACCACGAATGCAATTGAAAACAGCATCGGCGTTTCAAACGTCAGCGAGCCCTTCCACATCGTCGCCGTCCAGTTAAACACTTTAACCCCAGTCGGGACGGCAATTAACATCGTTGCATACATAAAGTACAACTCACCGGCAACAGGCATACCGACGGTAAACATATGGTGGGCCCAAACGATAAACGACAGGAAGGCTATCGAAGCCGTCGCATAAACCATAGAGCTGTAACCGAATAAAGGTTTACGGGCAAATACAGGAATAATCGTAGAAGCGACGCCGAAAGTGGGTAGAATCATGATGTAAACTTCAGGATGCCCAAAAAACCAGAAGATATGCTGGTACAGAACCGGATCACCGCCGCCTGCCGCATCAAAAAAACTGGTGTCGAAAAACCTGTCGGTCAGCAACATCGTCACTGCGCCTGCGAAAACCGGCATAACGGCGATCAACAGAAACGCTGTGATCAACCATGTCCAGACAAACAACGGCATTTTCATTAACGTCATGCCGGGGGCACGCATATTGAAAATGGTTGCGATGATGTTAATGGCGCCCATAATTGACGAAATACCCAGTAAATGCACTGAGAAAATCGCAAACGGCAGGGCCTTTCCGGTTTGCAATACCAGCGGCGGATACAAGGTCCAGCCGGCGGCAGGCGCACCACCTTCCATGAATAAGGTGCTGGCCAGCAATAACACACCGGCAACCAGCATCCAGAAACTCATGTTGTTCATGCGCGGCAATGCCATATCCGGCGCACCGATCATCATCGGGATCATCCAGTTGGCCAAGCCTACAAAACCTGGCATCACCGCCCCGAACACCATCACCAAGGCATGCATCGTGGTCATTGAATTGAAGAACTGCGGATTGACAAACTGCATACCGGGTTCAAACAATTCGGCGCGAATAACCATCGCCATCGCGCCGCCGACAAAAAACATCGTCAACGCAAACACCAGATATAAGGTACCGATATCTTTATGGTTAGTGGTAATAATCCATCTTAAAGGCCCCTTCTCAGGGCCATGAGCATGATCATCGTGATGATGATCATCATGTTCAGCTACAACAGCAGACATAGTTTATACCTCAAAAATAGTTAAAAAAGATTGAACTGGCCAGGACATCGACATTAATCATCGTCCTGTTCAGCCGGCAGCGCTGATTGCAGCTTTTGAATTACCGAAGGTTGTACGACATCATTGACCGCATTACCCAAACCATTGCGGGTGTAGCTTACAACCGCAGCAAAATCAGCTGCCTTTAATGTATGACCAAAACCCGGCATCATACCTTTTCCGTTCAACATTAAATCAATCTGGGCATTAATATTGCCGGTAACCACAGCACTGCCCTTCAAGGCAGGGAACATCGGCGGATTACCCTGCCCTTCCGCCTGATGGCAAGAAACGCAATTATTGGCATAAACAGTTTTCCCCAAGGCAATCAGGTCTTCCTTAGTCATATCGGCGACAGGCGCGGATTTTTCCGGTGCCGCTTTGGCAGCAGGCTCAGATGACTTTTTAGGCAGCAATTCCTGTATCGCTTTGGGCTGGATTTCATCACCCACGGCGTTACCCAATGCATTCCTGGTGTAAGTGATTACTTGAGCCAATTCATCGGCTTTCAGCATTTTGCCAAATGCAGGCATACCGGCTTTGCCGTTCAGCACCAGGTTAACCTGGGCGGTAATATCACCTTTGACCACTGTGCTGCCTGTTATCGCAGGGAAGGCGCCCGGCACGCCTTTGCCGTCCGGCAAATGGCAGGTCGAACAGTTTTTGGCATAAACAGACGCGCCTTTAGCTACCAGCTCATCCCGGCTTTGATCGCTTAAATCAGCACCTTTCTTCGCTTCTTCCTGGGCCTTCTTTACCCAGGCATCATAATCCGGTTGGTCCATTGCGATAACGACAATAGGCATGAAACCATGATCCTTGCCGCATAACTCGGTACATTGGCCGCGATAAGTGCCAGGCTTATCGACTGAAGTCCATGCTTCATTAATAAAGCCCGGAATAGCGTCTTTTTTCCAACCCAAATCAGGCACCCACCAGGAATGGATAACATCGGCAGCCGTGAACAGGAAACGAATTTTTTTCTTGGTAGGAATAACCAGCGGCTTATCAACATTCAACAAATAATGCGGAACAGTTCGAGGGTCTACGCCGGAACCGACTTGACGCGCCTTATTGCTGGCCTCGTCAAGGCTGCTGAAAAAATGAACACCATTATCCAGGTACTCGTATTCCCACTTCCATTGATGGCCTGTTACCTTGATGGACATTTCAGAATCCTGCACATCATCGAGTTCCATCAATGTCTTCGTTGCAGGTACCGCCATACCGATCAAAATCAGTGTCGGTATGATGGTCCAGATAATTTCCACGGTGGTATTTTCATGAAACTGCGCAGCCTTATGCCCTTTTGATTTACGATGATGGTAAATCGAGTAAAACATAGTACCGAACACGCCGACACCTATAAATACACATATCCATAGAATCAGCATATGCAGGTCATGAACGTCATTACTGACTTTTGTGACCCCTTTCATTAAATTGAGCGTATAGTCCGCCTGCGCTGTCCTTAAAGCTAAAGCCATCAGGATCAGACCAGCGAATAGTTGCTTTGTTTTGTTCACGGAGCAGCCCCTTCGATAGTAGTTATAAACTCTTGTATGCGTTATATCGTTTCGTAATATCAAGACACGCCAAGACACGTTATTTCTTACGCAATAATTATCACAAATAAACTGTGTAATTTTAACTCATGAAGACTATCTATACCAGTTGTCCTTATCATGATTTTATCCTGTAAAAAAGTCCGCGCTCAAAACTCGACCCCAACTAGCACTTTACCGGCTTTTTAAGACACCATTCCAGGTAACAGGACATCGCCACAGATAAGGTTAGGGACCCCATTTCAGCACTATGTCTGTGCACGTAACGCCTTAGTGGCGTAGGTAACAGCTTTACCGTTGCCCAACATCAATATACACCGCACGCTGGGCACGAACAGCAGGTGCCCAACCTAGCCCAAACTCAGGTTAGTTAAAAAGCCCTCACCGCACGGACTGCATTCGCGAAGTACTTAGCGCCGTGGCTCCGGTTACCGCTACCAAAGTCCTGGGTCCACGCGGAGTAGCCGTTGGCGACGCTCTCAGACGAATTCCAGTACCAGGCACCGGCAAAACCACCGACATTGGTTAACGGCGCGGCGGCCCCCTGTCCGATGTTATGATACATCAGATTTAATTCATCTTTTGACGGCAAATACCAATCGCTGTACGCGCCTATCACCAGCTCAGCACACAGTTTGGCCGCATAACTCCCCGCACCCTGCGCCTCAATAATCTTGTCGGTGTTGGCAAGGCCGGTACCGATGGCGGTGCCTGTCGCGCCGGTAGTGATATCAATACCGTTATACCACTGAATGCCGATGCTTTGGTCAGCCGGCGCGGCAATCAAGCCGTGTTCACCGGTGCTGTCGAGATAAAAAACAATGCCGCCTTGATAATTTTTACCAATCGCCCTGACCGTGTCCTCAAAACTCGCCACTGCCGACAGGTTGAGCATTTCCGTCGCGCTCAGGTTACCGGCGACAGCCGTGACATAACCTTTGCCTTTAACAAAATCCCATTCCGTTTCGGCATCGCCATTCAACATCAGTTGCACCCACATCGTTTGATATTGGGTTTGATCAACCGTCACTTCATAGCAGGGAAATTTTGCATCGGTATTGACACAGTCGACGCCACCAACTTTTTTGCCTTTCGGATACACTCGGTACAACGCGCTGGTCACCGTTCCGGTTTTAGGCACCAATACATGTACTTTATAGGTCGACGTGAACGGCGCTGACCATTTAGCCGCCGAGTCGCTACCGCCTTGCAACGCAATCGTAGCGGTCACTAGCTTGCCAGTAGGCGCAACCGCCTGCGCCACCGTTACCGTCATTGCCGCCAAAACCAAGGTTAAGGCCAACTGCTTCATTAAGTTTTTCATCGTCATGTCTCTACATTAGGCGTTAAATGGGGCGTGCCAGGTATAACGTTGGCGATGGGCGTAGCCTGCCTGTCGCTTAAAACCATACCCTTGCGTCTGGATTATGCTTTTTTTGGGCCTATTTGTAAAAACAACCTGCTTGGCAAATTGACGCAACCTGTTTAGGCTGGGACATTCTGAAACGGAAAACCTTCCAGGTTTTGTCCTGGTTTATTTGGGTAGCCAAAGTTTATGCTTATGCGGGCGCTAAAACCTAAGCGCTGCCGTTACGCGTACCATCCGCGGCTCTACCGGATGTTTGATGATCCCGTCCGTGCTGCCATCGGCGTTAGAACCCGTCGCTTCGTTGTTTAAGCGATAACCGTAAAAATAGGCGATGTCGTTGGCCGTCGATCCCAGCAAATTAAAAAGATCGACTTCTACCTTGTAGGCTTTCTGTTGATAGCCCAATCCCAGGTTGACTATGCTGGTGCCCCCGCCCCAGGCGCTGGCCGTCTCATTAAGCGGAACATCGCCGAAATGACGCAGCCTCAGACTGCTGAATAAGCCCGACGGCAGATCCACCGTTGTGCCCACACTGATCACCCGGCCTACCGAATTGGGAATATGATTTTCAGACGCAGCCACACCGACAAAATGTGCCACAGTAAACGCAAAATCGGCATCCAGCGTCAGCCAATCGTTGGGTTTGTAATAATTCGTCCACTCCACGCCGTAACGCTCGGATTTACCCGAAGGCTCGGTCGTACCGCCGTCACCGACGAAAACCAGTTCCGAATTGCTTTCCAGCCACCAAAGCGCCAGCGTGGTGTTCAAGCCCCGAACAACCTGGCTGCGCAAGCCCACCTCGCTGCCGCGCGACCAGACCAGCGGCGTCACGGCGCTGGCGTTATCACCGTTCACCGGATCAATCTTGATGGTCGCACCGCGCGCATCGTTGGAATGATAGCCGTAGCCCATATTGATGAAAAAATCGGTGTCCTGCCAGGGACCGGCAACAAAGCTTAATTTCGGGCTCAGCAAGGCCGCACCCTTATTGCCGGAGTTTACCGCGATAGTCCGGCTATCGACATTGAAGTCAAAAAAATCGCTGCGCAAGCCGGCGATGGAACGGAATTTTTCCAACCAATGGGTTTCATTTTTGACATACAAACCCACGCTGGTTTCGCTGACTTCGTCCTGGCGCACGGTAGTCAGCAATTGCCGCGCCTGAGTGTGATTCAATCCCAAGCCCATGATGTCATCATGGCGGAGCTGTATGCCGACAGTATTATCCGTATCAAAACCAAGCCAGCGGCCGTAGCGTGTGTGTTCAGCATTGCCGCCTAGCTGTACACGGTGCTCTCGTTGCTGAATCTGGTCTCCGTTTTGCTGGTCGATGTAGCCGGTGAAATTCGAATACAGATCCAGGTCCGAATAAAGCGCATAGACATTGACATCGTTTTTCCAGGCATCGCTACGATTCCAGAAATTACCGGACAAGCTGTAGCGGTTGCTGTTGCCGCCGTCGCTGGGATCGCCGCTGCCGTAAAGCCCGATGGCTCCGGTGTCGATGGCCCGCTCGGGAATCTGGTTGGTCGCCGTCCAGTTTGAATGATAAGCCTTGCCGTTGACGGCCAGGCCCCAGTCATCCTTGTCAATGGTATAGCGCAACATGCCGTTATATTTATTGAGATCTTCGGGTTGCTGCCAGACGCCGTCGTAAAAATTGACCTCGGTGCCGTACAGTAAATCGCCGGCACCGAGCTTGTGCGAGTTTGCCAACACAGTGCGGTAATAACCGAATTCGCCACCGGTAAATTTCAGCAAACCTTCGGATAATTTGTGCATCGTGTGCATTTTGCTATAACCCGCTGCCGAAAAATCACCGATTTCGGCATAATACGGCCCTTTGCCGTATTCCACGTTATCGACCAGTTCTGGAATAATGCTGTTCAGGTCCAGGTAACCCTGGCCATGCGCATGGCTAGGCATATTCATCGGTATGCCGTCTACCGAAACCGAAAAATCCGTGCCGTGATCGAGATTGAAACCGCGCAAAAAATACTGGTTGGCCTTGCCGGAACCGCTGTGCTGGGTTGCCAGAGCGCCCGGAACAACTTCGATGAGTTCGCCGACGCGGGCCAGAGGGCGATATTTGAACTCGGGTTGACCGACGATACCCTGGGAAGCCGATGACACAATGCCGATAAGATCGGTAGCGCGGCCTTCAATCTCAATGACCTCCAGCATAACGGGTTCATCTTTATCTGCTGTTGTCTCCGACTGTGGATGCGCATTAATCATCGCGCAATGCAGGCTCAGATAAACGCCGATTCCGGCGCCTATAACACAACGGTTAACCCCTGAATCACAGATATTTTGTTGCATAAGCCTTATCTTATAGAGTGTGTTCAATTGCGCAAAACCTATTAATTAGAAGCGCTGATCAACGCCGTCCACCCTATATCCAGACTGCGATCGAGCAACCAGAACAACGCTACCGCGGCAATCAGCAAAGAGCCGAAGTTTAATGTCAGTCTTTGGTAAAACCAGGAACGGCGCAATAAAAACGCCAACGGTAGAAACGTGCTGACGATAGCGAACTGCCCTGCTTCGACACCTATATTAAACCCGACCAGCGCAACGGCCAACGAACTATCCGGCAAGCCCAAGTCATTCAGCACGCCGGCAAAGCCCAGGCCGTGAATCAATCCGAAACTAAAAGCGACTAACCAGATCCGCTTCAACACGACTGGATAAACATTATTCAGCGCGGCCAACAGCACCGATGCGGCAATGGCCGATTCGACCCAGCGCGACGGCAGGTTAATAATATCCAGGACGGCAAGGCTTAACGTGACCGAATGTGCGACGGTAAATGCCGTAACAACTTTTAGTACCTCGAAAAAAGCGCTGCGAAAATACATGACAGGCTGCCATTGTCGATCACCCCTAGTCACGACAGCCGGTAACAGCAGGCTGATTAAAAATAAGATATGGTCGTAACCGATCCAGATATGCCAAACGCCTTCTTTTGCGAATTCTGAAAGTTCACGCCAAGACGACTGTGTCGCCAGTTCAACACCGCGTTCCGACTGCTCGGGGCTGAATACCGCCGTTTGCGTATGACCCTGCTGTTGCAGACGCAGCAAGCCGCGATGCGAAGGATCGAGATCGAAAAACAGCCGGTAACGAATAGCCAGCACGCGCGGCATCGCCTCGCACAATACAGCAAAACGCAACACCGCGTAGGCCCCATCACTGTGCTTGTCGACCAAATGCCCTGTAGCATGGTTTACGCAACGCTCGCCATCGGCACGGATGTCCAAATGCGCCAGGCTATAGGCCGCAACGGCATCGTGATGGTGCTGCAATTCACCCCAGGTAATTTGTCCGTCCGCATTGTCGTCAAGGCCGATCGCATAGTCCAGGTCACGCAATGCAATATCCCATTGTCCCAGGATGGCATGCTGCTGTATCTCGATGGACAAATAGCTGTCGCTGGGTTTATGGGCGAGAACCGGCGTTACGCCCAACAGCATCAATAAGCCGGTTAATAAATAGCGCATCAGCTTTGCTCCCCATCAATCCAATCTTTCAATCAATCGCTGCAACTGCACATCTTCCGTCTTTGAACGCGCCAGCCAGTCCAACACGGGTTTTGCAGCCAAGGTATCTTCAACAGCGACCGCCGCTTCCAGTACCAACCTTGCATCCCACGGCTCACGCTGCACGTTCCAGTTCAGCAATGCCAGTCGTAACGCGTCTTTAGGCTGCCTGAGCAACTGTAAATTAATGCGCGCTTCCTCACGCTGATGAATATTATCGCCGCGTAAACGGTACGCCGCCATGCGCGCTTGAAGTTCGTCCAGATGTTGCGCCAAAGTCACCGCTCCCGTCATCTGTTCCGCCAATGCCAGACGCAATAACAAGCCATCGGCGCGAGTATCTTCTTTTAGCAGCGTAACCACGTCGACCGGACGCTGTTGGTCGAGTAAAAAATCGGCATAAGCGCTGAGCAAATACACATCACGCTGATTAAGCGCCAGCGCTTGCCGGTAGTGCGTTTCCGCCGCCCCGCTATCGCCCAGTCTGGCGGCGATTTCAGCCAATACCGTGAACGCCCACAATTGCTCCTGCACTTCAGCAGTATTCGCCTCGGTATCCTTGAGATATTGGTAAGCCTGCCTTGCCTTACCGCTGAGACTGGCGGCGTTAGCGGCGCAGGTAGCTGCAACCAAACGACTGCTCAGCCGCTTTAACATCATGCAGCTATTCAACGCGGGTTCGTAATCCCCCTTAACGCCCTGAATCACCGCCTGCGTCAACCAGGCCTGGGCATTACGGGGTTCTTCGGCGAGTACATCCCGCACATCAGCCAGGGCGCCGTCAAAATCATGCCGGTGCTGGCGTATTACAGCGCGCAGCATCAATACGGCAGACGGCGGTTGGGGTTGGTTCCACCAATAGCCGACGGCGGCCTCTGCATAGCCGTAATAACGCGGATCGGCATCGGCGCGTGCTGTTTCGATTAAGCGATTAGCGGTGCGTATTGCCAGCTCCAGGTTTTTGGGGTCACTGTTTAATGCGCGCTGCAGCCGCCGTAATTCCTGATCGGAAGCATTTGCAAGCGCCGGCAGCCGCTCCAGCACATCATCGGCAGACGCAGGCAGGTATGGCGCAGCCAGGCTGATATTGCCGAATAGCAACAACCCGGCAACCATCAGAAAATAAAGGCGGCTTTTGTTCAGGAACCAATTAGAAAAGCAGTCACTGTTACACAAGATGGGGATTAACATTAATAACTATCCAGAAAAGCTTGTCCTTTCGTTATTGTTTTGCGCTTCCCTTCTGTAGGGCGCGCTGTGCGCGCCAAAGGGCTGGCACTCTGTATAAGCACCGAAGAAGGCGCGCGCGGCGCGCCCTACATCAATAGAGCATCGTTATCTCGATGGTGTAAAGCGCCTGGTTTTAAAAGTCCGTCATTCCGGTTGACCACCGGAATGACGGCAGACGCTATGCATCCAGACTTAATTACAAGGATTAGCCCCTGCTTCACCGCAATCTATATGCCTGCGATTGCGACCGTCATGCGGTTTCGGCAAAAACGGGAATACTTTGTAAATGCCGTTGCCGGTCAGATTGGCGCCTTCCGCACCGATATTGAAATTAACGCCGTCACCCAGATTTGGCACCGGGCCATTCAATGCCCCGGCTGCGACTCGCAACGCTATATCGGTCACATCATCGTTAGGGCGACGGCCATTGGGGAATCCGGCGCCGTCACCGGCCAGTACGGTAAGCCGCTTTTGGGCTTCAGGAGCGGTCGGCGTCACGCCGACATTAAGCCGCAATAATTCAGAACAGGAATTGGTGCGAGTACATTTGCTAGCATCTTGTCCGGGGTATTTGAGTAAAGCGGCGACCAGGTCGGTGCGACCCGTCGTGGCAAACGTTGTACCAAAGGCCAGGTTAATAAGGCCGGTCAATCTGGGATTCAGGTAGAAATCCAGGAATTGCGCTTCATGTTCCGGCTCGGTGGCATTCCAGAGGTCCTTCATGCCGGTGCCGATAATCACTTCATTAATCAAGGGATTAGCCATACGCGAGACCTGTACGAATTGGCCTGCCGTATGGGTTTGATTGTCTTTACGCAAGACCTTTACCTTGGGCCGGCTGGTCGATGCATACATACCGATGACGGCATCGGGGTCTTGCGTCACTTCGCTGATCGGCACTTCGAGGGCGATGGTATTGACATTAAAACCCGAGAACATGTCGTTGCCAAAAGGGTTTACGCTATCGTTAGCATCCTGGTCGGCCGTCAAAATAGGCGGCGCCCGGAAGTTAAGCGTATCGAAGGTAGCGCCGAGATCGATATAAAACGATTCATCGCGCTGGCCTGCGAAAACGCGGCCGCCGTTAGCGAGCGGGTAAATGCCCTGGTCGCTGAGCGCTTCATAATCGGCTATCGTGCGCGGCCCGACATTGGACGGCACGGCAACCTGCGCCCCGGTATTGAGCGGCCGGCGTTGCGCGCCTTTTATTTCAGTCACGGTATAAGTCTGGCGCATTCCCAATCCGGTATCATCGGGGCCTTTCAGGTCACGAATCGACGGCGGCAATCCCGGCACGCCATCGACGCCCGCATAGGCCACCGGCAGGTCGGTAAATGGCGGCCTTATCTGGGTTTTGAACCTGACGCGGTAGATAATATCGTCAGCCTTGCCATCCTTGTTGGTATCCAGATGAATGTCATAAGCGACGTCATCATCAAAATTAAAATAATTGGGACCTGCACTGGGTTCCTGTCCGGGGATCACATTCATGATGAAGACCAGCTTGCCGGGGTCTTCCCAACTGCGAAACGCATAAACATCGGTAATATCGGCAGCGGGGTCCAGTGCAATTAACGGTGCTTCGCGGTGGCTAGCTGCGAAGCTGAGTTGAGGCATGGCGGCTGCAAGTGATACCGCCAGGAATTTATGTATCATTTTCATGGGATTAGTCTCTTAGTATAGGTGCGAAAACAATGTAAAACCATCATTGCCCTCCGGTGTTCTGGAGTTGCATTTATCTATACGAGGAAATCGGGAAATCGGATTCAGGCCGGCAAGAATTTTTCTATCCTGTGCCCTATTGTTGACATGTTGTGCATGGATTGGCGGTTTACCGTCGTAGTCCATTGAATCACGACAGTAAGCGCTGTACGAGTTGAAGCCCATGACTACCAAGGAAAAGAGGCTGTGAAAGTATTCAATATAAAACTAATAACCACGAAGGACATGAAGAGCACGAAGTTTCAACATATTGATCTACCGTGTCTTTTCTTCATATCCTTCGTGATCTTCGTGGTGAATAATAGGTTTTCACGAATACTTTCACAGTCTCAAAAGAGAGGGGATGTTGCCTGCGAACTCGGCCGCAAACAACACGATTCAGTATTCAAGCCGGTATCGATGCGCCGATCACCACCGGCCTGTCAGGAATTGCTCCTTATACATCAGGATTCCGTCGTTGCCGTGGCCCGTTTGGTCGCGGGTCGTCTTTTCGAAAGGATAATAGGCGGCGAGGCCTCGTTCTTTTCCCGTCAACGGCTTGTTCATATGGCCCGCAATTTCTTGCTGCGTTAACGCCTTATTCCACAAGCGTACTTCGTCAACGATCATATCGCCGTATCTTCCCACGAAGAGATTGCCGGTTCCCGCGGCAATATTGCCACTTGCCGTCCCGGTTGCCACCAATCGTCCGTTCCTATAGAGCTTAATGTTATTTTTGGCGACACCGGCGTCATAGGTCAGCGCCAGATGCGCCCAGATGTTGTAATTCAACAAACCACTCGACTCCGCAGGATTGGCAAAAATAGGAAAGTAGCCTTGCGTAGTGGTAATTTCAGCTTCCAAGAGCCGTTTACCGGAAGCATCCACCGTGGCGATGGCGTAAGAAAAATCATCCTTTTCATCGTTCGATAACACCGATTCCTTAAACAGGAAGGGGGTCTTGATGTTGCTAATTCCAGTCGTGGCGCCCAAGCGGGTCGATTTGACCCACATCTCGGCGGTCATCGTTTTTTTGAAATTCAACCAGGGTCCGCTTGCAACCTGCATATTGTCCAGGCGGCTCTCGAAGGCTACACGGGAGGTTGTGATGCCCAGCCCTTTTCCCGTACCGCTGGCTGCAGGGGACGGCGTCAGGACGCGGGCGAAAATATCGCTGTCGCATAGGCCGCCACAAAGCTCCCAATCGTAAAAATATCCAGCCCCAGCGATGATCGCTGCCTGTTTCGGGCCTAGCGCCAACTGCGGCCGTTCCCAGGTAAAATTATACGGAAAGGCGTGTACCGGCGTGGTAAAGGTCTTGCCGCCGTCGCTGGAAAACGAGTAGTTAATGCCGGTTAAAGCATGTACCTTCGCACCGCTCGTATCGATGGGGTCGATGACAAGCCGGGACCACCAACCGCCGGTCCCTAGGGATATATCCTGCGCCGGCAGAAAAGCCCCTCCGGACGTTGTCGAGCGCGCCAGCATGACCCGTCCATCCCTGGTCGGGAACAGGACATAGACATAGCTCCCCTTAGCCGCTATGGTTTCCAAGCCTTGGGCTATTTGCGCCCCTTCCACGCCCTTAGAAACCTTTATCGGGGTATCGAAAGTTTTGCCATAATCACGCGACCGGGTGACGTAGATGGCCCGGCCATTGGGGTCCTCATAACCCGGATAGCCGTAAATGTCGTTCTGCGTCCACAAGGCATATACAGACGCTCCTGCCGTAGCCAAGTGGGGTTGGTAATAATCAACGTCCTGCCCGGCGTAACCCCAGTAATTTCCATCGGCAGCGGGGGTGGTCAGCCAATGTGTAGTGAACGCTTCTCCCAGATTGTTCGAGATCGCCACACCAAGGTATCTGTCGTAACCGTATAGCAAGTACAGATTTTTTCCGTTCCGTCTAAGATCATACAATTTGCCGGTATGGGCCGGATCCCAGACCGCCTGCTTTGGCGTGAACGCCGTTCCGGCATTTCCAGAGTTCAAAACCATAATCTGATGGCTGTCAGGCTGAGTGTGATAATGTTCTAGCGCCACGGTGACGGCATTCCCCTCACAGGCGATACGTGCG
>SCST01000561.1 GCA_004299465.1 Methylovulum sp.
AATGAAACCTTGGCAAAGCCGTTTCGCTGGACTTACATTGGCAAGCCCTTGCTCGTGTAAGTTATCGGATGTATTTCGGAAGGTGGGTACTAGCGGGATAATCAGCCCGTCACGCTGCCATATCTGGAACCCGGCCACCAACCAATTCAATATGCCCGCCGCCTCCGCCCTAAGCTTACGATTCAAGTGCTTATCTGGTTCAGTGACATTCGCGTTACATGGGATTAACATCAATCGCCTCCAGATTCCGTTATCCGTGCCCGTTACCCTTGGTTTTGAGTTTGTGGCAAGGTTCAGTTTAAATTTAGGGTGAAATGTTTTAAACTCTTCGAATAATTTACGGCAAGTTACGCTGTCGCCACCTGTAATATTTTTAATCCTCCCTTCGGCCAATGCCGCACCTTCGTCTGACTCGCTTGCAATGACAAATCGTCTGTGTTCGAGGGCGGCAATGTCGTTGCTTTGCTCTGATTTACGTTGCAGTAAACTTTCCGCTGGGGTTTCTAATGCAAAATCACCTAGAACATGTGCGATAGTTTCAAGCAAGACAGTTTTTCCATTGTGTCCAAACCCAAAAAATACCGCCACCTTTTGCTCACTTGTATCCCCGCTGGAACAATACCCGAACCATGTCTGAATAAATCGCATCCTCTCACCATCCCCACAACAGAATTCCTCGATAAACTTCAACCATAGAGGGCACTGTGCTTCCTGATCGTAGACAACAGGACTTTGCAATGTGAATTGATAACTGCAAGTGTCCATGTAATCGTCCTGTAGGTAGCGATATAACCCCCTTTTCAACACATAAAACATCCTCCAAGGCATTCGATTTGCCCGGCAAGAACCCATCTCCAGCGCCATCACCACTAACTCGACCACATCAGCTAATCCGCGCCGTGTTTCCAGTGATTTTGCCTCCTTAAAGAGCTTGTCACGGCGGGCCGGGTCTTGCTCATCGGCCATTTCAATTAAGATCGTCTTGGCAACCGCCATAACAGCTTTGCTGAGTTCGTGGCGGTGATTGTCTACCACCCATGCTCCGTCAACATATTGATATACCTTAAGTTGTCTGTCTTGGCGTAACACCATAAACCGAAGGGCTGTGTCGCTGTCCACAAACCGCCGTGCAGCTTCGGCCTGTGTGGTTCCGTACCGTGGGCTTTCATCGTTCTGGCGCGGTTGCCATACCGCCGAAATCCCAGCCAACGCTTTAGCAATCGTCCCGTCCCGATAATCGTCCCGCAGCCCTTTGTCACGCATTAACGCCGATTGCCTGAACAGCCGGTCAATCTGTTCAGCATCCTGTGTATAAAACCCCAGCATTGAGCATAGCTTCATGTCGTCGTCGCTGTGATTACCAACACTGCCACATCAAACAATTCAGTAAATTCAGCCTTACGCTTATACCGCCGCATTTTTTCAATGATCTCGGCATCTTCCAAAGGCGGCGACATTACCCCATCCCAAGCCCGTGTGCTAGAATCAGGCTTTTTGAAACAGGTTTCATGAAACCAATTCACCTCACTTGTACAATCTATAAGCTTATCGACGGCTTGCAATACATCCTCTGTGATGCTCAAAAAATGCAGGCCACCGTCACCATTTCCGTAAATCTCAAACTTGGAAAATTCGCCGCGCCCGTTGCCAAATTTCACTAAAGGGGACGATGCCTTGCAGATAATCCGCAAGCCGCTACCGCTAGGCGAAACCTCGATATACGCGCCAGCCGTCTTGAATCGGTTATAAATCTCCTCAGCTTCTTTGCAGATAAATTCCCCGGTCGCTTTATCTAACACATTATCTAAGTCGATTCCGATAAATTCATCATACCCGAAACCGTAGTTGATGCCATCGTATCGCCCGGACGCAAACCCGGCAACGGCCTCATCGAAGCTACATAAGGTTTCCTGTGCGTTAATTCTGGCGTGTTTCCCGGTTACGGGGTTAAAAGGCACTTTGGAAGGCTTGCCGCCGTCGGGTTTTGGTTCATTTTTGTAACAACACCATCGGGCCTGTGCTTTAAGCTCTGCTGGTACGTTTGCGTAGGCTTCACTTGCTATGCAAGTTAATGATTTATTTAGTATAATTGCCATCGGATTAATCCTTATCCGTTAAAAAATAACCTGCTGGTAAATGGACGTGCCTGCGGGTTTTTGAATTGAATATTGCCGCAGGTGTCACTAACCAGCGGCTTTTTATGGATGGCTTAAACCTCGCGGCGTGAGTTCATCCAAGAATCAATATCATCCATTCGAAAAGCTATGCGGCGCTCAGATAGTTTAAGTGGTTTTGGGAATGTCCCGTTTTTGACGCCCAGATAAATGCTCGATCTGGAAAGTTTGGTTGCTTCCGCGACTTCCTTTAATTTCATGAATTGTTGTTTTGTAGCCATTCAATAAACCCTCATATTGTTAGAGAAGCCTAGAGTCGTTCTAGGACGTCTTTAATATATAAAAATGGTTTCAGATAAGATACGATGGAACTCTCAATTATGAGTATTTCTCATTTGTGTGATTTCGTGTTTTTATACAATGGGTTAGCGATTAGCCCAGTCCTGCTAGGGAATAAGACGATTTTGGCGTTGTCATCGTGTGTTAGTATTTCAAGACGTTCACCTAAAATTTTCCATGCTCTGGCTTGCTCCGACCGCAATTCTTGCCGCTGGTAGACTCGTTTTTGTTTGTTTTCCTCGGTGTGGTTTAGGCATTTTTCAGTAACATCCGAATTGATACCCAAGCC
>SCST01000562.1 GCA_004299465.1 Methylovulum sp.
TTCATCTCTATGGCACACCGGGGCAGGAACGTTTTGATTTTATGTGGGATATCCTGGTGACAGGCGGAATAGGCCTGGTTTTATTGCTCGACAATACCAGGGCCGATCCTTTCCAGGATATGCGTTTTTTTTTAGATACCTTCGATAAATTTATTGCTGATACTACAGTGGCAGTGGGCGTTACTCAAATGGACTTGAGTGGGAAACCGACCATTGATGATTACCATATCCAACTGCATGGAATGGGTTTAAAACCGCCGGTCTTTGCAGTTGATGCTCGAGTAAAAAGCGATGTTTCTTTATTAATTCAAGCATTACTGTATTCGTTAGACCCTGGCCTAGAGGGGTAAGAATGAGCAGTGATTATACGCTAACGGAAGGGCTCTATTTACACCTTACGCCCGCAGGTGCTTATTATGCGGTTTCTTCTGTAGAAACCGACAAACCGCGCCAATTTTTGAGAAAGCTGTTGCAGCAACCTGAAACTCAAGCGCTTAACCTTGAAAACCTGAAACGATTGATGAGCAATGATGATGAGCAAAAATGCCTGGAATTGCTGCATCATTGCCAAAAACTGCATTGGGTCCAGGGACTCGATTCGGTGCTGGAGTATCCGAGTGGTACGTTGGAGGATATTTTGCCGGCTTTATTAAGCAAAATTTCAGAAAGCGGCAAAGTATTGCTTGCTGAAAAACAAGGATTTTATCTTGCTACGCATGGCTTCCCCCATGAAGTTGCCGAGGAACTATCGGCCTTAAGCGCGGAGATTGCAACTGTTCATGAGCGCCGGGCAGGTTTGCTGGTCAATAATATGGGTTTAACCAGCCATGCCTGGGCGATAGTCGATGTTTTCGGGAACAGCGATGTCGGTTTTTGGCCGTTGTTTATAGCTAACAACCGGTTTGTGATTGCAATTTATGGGATACCTCATTTTAATCAACCGGAATTTGTTTCTTTGGTTTGGGCATTAAGCATACGCTATGCTGCAAAGGAGGGTTAGTTTGAACGTTAGCACACTATTTTTAAAGAGAAAAAGAGGACATTAGTATGCGTGCAAATATGTTAACTTCTGTATTGACAGAACTTAATGGTACATCGGCTGATATTGAAGCGTCAGGCATCATATCAACCGATGGTTTGATGATAGCATCGGTTTTACCTGCATCGATGGATGAAGACCGCGTCGGGGCGATGAGTGCGGCAATGCTCTCACTCGGTGATAGAACGGCCCAGGAGCTGGCAAGAGGGACATTGGAGCAGGTGCTGATCAAAGGCGCTAACGGCTATGTCTTGATGACTTATGCAGGATCAGAATCGGTATTAACCGTTTTGGCAAAACCTAATGCTAAACTGGGTTTGATTTTTCTTGATGTAAAGCGGGCCGCAACAAGCATAGCTGACTTTTTATAATTCAAGGATCGAATACTGACGGATGATGCTTATGATGCATGACATGAAACCTGAGGACATAGTCGGAGACTATAAGGAAATAACTCTGGACTTGTATGGCGGTTTACGCAGAGTAATTTTATATACGGAAATCGAAACGCCTTTCCCAGAGGGTAAGCTGATTGTATCAACGACTGACAAAGACGGCATAATTACTCATGTCAATAAGGCTTTTGTTGAAATGTCCGGTTATACCGAAGACGAGTTAATTGGTTCGCCCCATTCGATTTTAAGGCATCCTGATATGCCGCCTGCAGCTTTTAAGAATTTATGGGATACGGTAAATAGAGGAGAGCACTGGCAAGGATTTGTTAAAAATTTACGCAAGGACGGCGGGTATTATTGGGTAAAGGCCACGGTTATCCCCAATATCAGGCAGGGTAAAGTAGTGAGTTATACGTCGGTACGGCGAAAACCTTCTAGGACTAAAGTGGAAGAGTGTATAAAACTTTATCCAACATTGTTTTGATCATATTATTATAATTAGGCAGGGACATGATGCCGTATCAGTTTACAGTTAGCCCAGATTTTTCTCCCGATCATCTTTCCGGCTGGTATATCTTTAATACTTGGCTACAAAGACAAAGTAACGAAGCCATTCATTTGCAACTGCATGATAGCTTTCAGAAGCAGCGTAAAGCCATTGAGCATGATCAAATTGATTTAATTTACGCAAACCCTTTCGATGCGGCCGTGTTGGTGCGGGAAAAGGGTTTTTTGCCGCTGGTTAAAGCAGGGGGTGTTTCAGATGAGGCGATTATTGCCGTGCATGTTGACTATCCTGCCGATGATATCAGCAACTTGCCGTCAGGCATCAAGATTGCCGTCACCGAAGATCCCGCCGTACGGATGATAGGCATGATACTGTTGGAAGCTGGGGATTTGGATGCCGGTAACACCCAGGCGATTGTCTGTAATTCATACATCCTGATAGCCAAGCAATTGCTTCAGGGCAATGCCGATGTGGGAATTTTTTTCGCAGAGGCTTATGATGATTTGTCAAATATCACTAAAAATAAACTCAAAGTTTTAGTGCGAAGCCAAATCAGCGTTATTCATCATGCCCTGATGATAGGGCCAAAATTAGCTGATAAAAGAGACTATATCCAAAACCT
>SCST01000563.1 GCA_004299465.1 Methylovulum sp.
CGTCGATGACGGCAGACTTGCTGCATTTTATTGACCGGCATGATATGCCCACAGCCAGTCTGCTAGGACACAGTATGGGCGGCAAATTGGCGATGTGGTTCGCGCTTAATCATCCCGACAGGACCGATAAGCTGATTGTTGTCGATATCGCGCCTATCAGCTACGAGCACAGTTTTGACACGCTGATTGCCGCACTGACCGCGCTGCCGCTGTCGGAGATCGGCAACCGCAAACAAGCTGAAACCCAGCTTGCCGCCGCCATTCCCGATTTAAGCTATCGCCAGTTTTTATTGCAAAACCTGCTGCTTGAAAATGGCCGGTACAATTGGCGGGTTGACCTGGATATTTTCCGGCGTAGCGCGACAAATATTGTAGCGTTTCCGGATGCCGGCCATTTACCGCCATTTTGCCGCGCGCCACTGTTTATCGCCGGCGCGAATTCCGGCTATGTGAAAGCTGAAGATATCCGGGCGTTATTCCCTTATGCGGCGCTAAGTTTCGTTGCCGATGCCGGACATTGGCTGCATGTACAACAACCTGCCAGGTTTGTCGCAGAGGTGGAGCGTTTTTTGGGCTTTATCTAAGGTCTTTTGATCCATATCAAATGCAGCCAGGCTATTCCTGCCACAATAGCCTAGCCCTGAGAAGGGGCATAAAACTTTCTTTCCGATGAGGGAAGTGAGTATTTTTAAAATCAGAGAGAGAAATTTATGAAAACTGTTAGCTATTTATTTATGTTAGTCATTGCTGCGGCAACGCTTAGCGCTTGTGATTCCGGTAAAGGCCCGGACAAACCGGCGAGCGCGCAAACCGAGCCATCTTCAAAATAAGCACTGCTCCAACGGATTGGGTTGACGGTAGCGCACGGTATGGCGCTAGCATCAACTCAACGGTTGTTCGGCACAGAGCGGTTGAGTAGGGCAATGTTCAACGATGGCTCTTAGCAGGTCGAGATCATTAATTTGCACGCCGCGCTGTTTAACGGTAATAATGCCTTGTTTGTTGAGTTCAGCCAGTTGGCGGCTGACCGTTTCAATCGTCAGGCCGAGAAAGTTGGCAATATCCTGGCGGCGCATGCTTAAATTAAACGCCGTATTTGAAAAACCCAGCGCGCCGTATCGTCGTGACAACATGAGCAAAAATGTCGCCGTTCTTTCCTTCGCAGTACGATGCCCCAGCAAGACGATTTTGTCGTGATCGGCAACAATTTCCTTGCCCAAAATACGCATCATCTGGATCTGCAGACCCGGTATTTCGGTACATAACTCATTAAGCCGCGACAAGGGCACATCGCAGACAGCACCTGTTTCGAGAGCGACGGTGGAACAGGTAAACCGGCCATACTGCAGGGAATCGAGCCCCATCAGCTCACCCGGCAAATAAAAACCTATCGTTTGCTCGGCACCGTCCGAATTGGCGATAAAACTCCGAAATGACCCTGATTTAACCGCATACAAGCTTTGGCATTCATCGCCCTGCACATACAAATATTCATCCGTCTTAAGCAAGCGCTTATTTTTTACAATACGGGCAAGTTGTTTTACTTCATTGGCATGGAGGCCATAAGGCAGGCATAAATCAGCCAACCTGCAATCAGGGCATGAAGCCCTGGCGGGAGCGAATTCCATCACAGCATTATCCTTTTACATTATCGACCGGGCAGTGTATCAGAAGATCCAAGCAAAAAATAATGTTCATCCATCATAACAGCAGCCTTGTCATTAACGACAAGACGATGACAGCTACCCGAAAACGAGTCACTACCATGCCTACCCAAGCAGCCCCGTTTATCAGCGCAACACAAGCATGGCTGAAAACAGTTATTATCAAACATAACATCTGCCCTTTCGCAAAACGTGAACTGGAACGCGGGAGTATCCGTTTTACCGTTAAGCACGACACCGGCATTGAAGACTGCCTGCTGGGCCTGATTGATGAGTGTGAGCTGCTGGACAGTGATGACGGCATAGAAACCAGCTTGCTGATTTATGCCGATGCTTTTACAGGATTTGAAGACTACCTGGATTTTCTTGAACTTGCCGAAGCGCTGTTAGTTGAACAAGGCTATGAAGGCATTTACCAGTTAGCCAGTTTTCATCCCGATTATTGCTTCGACGGCGCAGCACCGGACGATGCCGCCAATTATACGAACCGCTCGCCTTACCCTATGCTGCACCTGCTACGGGAAGCCGGACTTGAGCGGGCAATCAGCACCTATCCCGAACCTGAAACCATCCCGCAACGCAATATTGACTTAACGCGCAGCCTCGGAGCGAAAAAAATGCAGACTTTACTGGCAGCCTGTTATATGCAGGATAAATAATTCCGCCAAACGAACGCGTAGCGCACTGATTAGTGCTTCCGCCCCTCAGCTTTCAGGTATGAAATATCTTTTCCTGAAATACAACGCGACACTGACCAGGCCTATCAACACCGGCACTTCCACCAACGGCCCGATCACCGCGGCAAAGGCCTGCCCGGACTGCAGGCCAAAAACGGCGACGGCCACGGCAATCGCCAATTCAAAATTATTGCCCGCCGCCGTA
>SCST01000564.1 GCA_004299465.1 Methylovulum sp.
GCAAAGGTGTGAGCTTTACTTCAGCCGATGGCGATAATTCAGTACGTTTACGCGGCTCGGTGCAATCGGATGGGCGGTTTTTCATCGGAGACGATCAAGCCAAGCTGGCGAACCGTTTCGATCTTAGACAAGCACGGATCTGGTTGGAAGGCCGCTTCTGGAAATACAATGATTTTAAGATAATGCCGGATTTTGGTAACGGTACAACGCTGTTAGCCGATGCCTATATTGACGTGCATTATTTTAATTACGCCAGTTTGAATGTCGGTAGACAAAAAACGCCTATCAGTTTGGAGCGCTTGCAAGGCGATTCCGATGGTACGTTTTTAGAACGCGCTTATCCGACTTACCTGTCCAGCAACCGCGATAACGGCGTTAAACTGCACGGCAGTTTCGGTGCGCCTGGGCAAAAAACAGAATATGCGGGTCCTATTGATTTCAAAAATTTTGCCACTTATGAAGTCGGCGTATTTAACGGTGGTGGCGATAATGGCGGTGCCGATGCGGATAAAGCGGCTGAAGACAACAAGGAAGTCGCCGGGCGGCTGTGGGCACATCCTTTCCAGAATTCCGGCATAGACGTATTAGATGGGTTGGGTCTTGGTATTGCGGGCAGTTATGACTTGCCTGGAAACAACACCAGCCAGGTTAAAAACCTGAAAAGTGCGCTAGGCCAAAATACTTTGGTGGATTACAGCAATCCTTTGGTTAAAGGGGCGGTTATCGCCGCAAACGGCGATCATTACCGCATCTATCCGCAGGCTTATTGGTATTACGGTCCTTACGGCTTAATGGGCGAATATGTCTGGTCTTCGCAAAAATTGACGGGCGATGCCGGTAAAACTTACATCAGGCAAGATAACTCCGCGTGGCAGATTCAGGCTTCTTATGTATTGACCGGCGAAAACAACACCTTCCAAAGCGTTAAACCCCGGGCCGCGTTTGATCCGTGGTATGGTCGCTGGGGCGCATTGCAGTTTGCGGCGCGCTGGAGCGAGTTATCCATAGATAAAAGCAGCTTTCTATTGTTGGATCCCAGCAAATCCATCACCAGGGCCAGCGCCTGGACTGTCGGGGCCAACTGGTTCTTGAATCAAAACATGCGCTTGATGGCTGATTACGAACAAACCGATTTTACTGGCGGCGCATCGGGAGGCGGTAATCGCCCTGATGAAAAAGTTTTCGCCACCCGTTTGCAGCTGGTGTTTTAAGCGCCCTACGACTTACCGTCTACAGTTAAGCCGTCCGTGACGAGCCGTCTCGAAGCCTGTCCTGGGCAGTGTCAAAGGCAATGGCTTAACTGTGACCTTACGACTACTGACTCAAGGAAATAACATGAACTTTCTATCTAAACTCAAACTGGCGGTATTGGCGGTCAGCTTACTGGCCGGTAACGCCGCGATCGCCGACAGAACTTTGCTCAATGTGTCTTACGACCCGACCCGCGAACTGTATCAAGACTTTAACAAAGAATTTATCAAGTACTGGAAAGATAAAACCGGCGAGACCGTGGCTGTCCAGCAATCGCATGGCGGCGCCGGTAAACAGGCCAGGGCGGTTATCGACGGCCTGGACGCGGATGTGCTGACGCTTGCGATCACTTATGACATCGACAAGATTGCCGAAAAAGCAAAATTATTGCCTAAAGATTGGCAAAGCCGCTTGCCGAACAATAGCATTCCTTATACCTCGACTATCGTTTTTCTGGTGCGCAAGGACAACCCTAAAGGCATTAAAAACTGGGACGACCTGATTAAAGAAGGCGTGTCGGTGATTACGCCGAATCCCAAAACCTCTGGCGGGGCGCGCTACAACTATCTTGCCGCCTGGGCGTTTGCCGAAAAGCAATACGGCAGCAAGGAAGCCGCCAAGGATTTCATCAAAAAACTGTATAAAAACGTACCGGTGCTGGATTCCGGCGCGCGCGGAGCGACGACGACCTTTCTGCAACGCGGTATCGGCGATGTCTTGCTGGCCTGGGAAAACGAAGCCTTATTAGCGATCAAGGAACTCGGCGAAGGCCAGGTTGAGATTGTCGCACCGCCCAGCAGCATATTGGCCGAAACCCCGGTTGCGGTCGTCGATACCGTGGTCAATAAACACGGTACCCAGGATTTGGCGGAAGCGTATTTGCAATACCTGTACTCGCCGGTCGGCCAAAAATTGGCCGCGAAGAATTATTACCGCCCGTCCGAGCCACAATATGCCGATCCTGCCGATCTTGCCCGTTTCCCTAAGCTGGAACTGTTCACGATTAAAGACAAGTTCGGCAGTTGGGACGCTGTGCAGAAAGAGCATTTTGACGATAACGGCATATTCGACCAGATTTATGTCCCCTAAGCATCGTGGCGTGTTTTTGCTCAACCACGCAGGATTTATTCTTTCATCCTCAACACGGCGATATTAGTCCACGAAAACCAAAAAGTAGGCGCCCTCGAGGCGACGCGAAAGCCACGAAAGGCAGCCTGTTCTTATGGGTTGAATGTTTGCCTTTGGATAAGCATTTACAGTCAGTGTTTTCGTGCTTCTTGTGCCCCCGAGGGTATTTGTGTTTTTCGTGGATAAATCAATTTTGCCACGTTTATGCTTCACCACCACTTAAAGCGTAAATAGCTATGAGACAAAGTTTTATCATGCCGGGCTTTCGTTCCACCCTCGGCTTCACATTACTCTATTTGGGACTGGTTGTATTAATCCCGCTCAGCACGCTGGTATTTGCCAGTTTCAAGTTGAGTTGGGATGAATACCTGGCGGTTATCACCCATGATCGGGTGCTGGCCTCTTTTCGGGTCAGCTTCGTGACCTCAATTATCGCGGCAGGTATTGCCAGTCTGTTCGGCTTTATTATCGCCTGGACCTTTGTGCGCTACTCATTTCCGGGCAAACGATTGCTGGATGCCCTGATCGACTTGCCGTTTGCATTGCCGACCGCGGTCGCCGGGATCGTTTTGGCGACGATATACCAGCCTAGCGGCATCATCGGCAAGCTGTTGATGAGCACGCTCGGCCTGCAAGTCGCTTACAAACCTGTAGGCATTGTTGTCGCGCTGATTTTTATCAGCTTGCCGTTTGTTGTGCGCACCGTCGAGCCGGTCCTGCAAGAGTTCGACTCTTCGATGGAGGAAGCGGCATCGAGCCTGG
>SCST01000826.1 GCA_004299465.1 Methylovulum sp.
CCTGACGCCCATACCGATGCCCCGACGGCAGGCAGTGTCATCCTGGCCGGCGTCCTCCTGAAGATGGGGACATACGGCTTCATCCGGTTCAATCTGCCGATGCTTCCGGAGGCCACCCAACACTTTGTTCCGATGATCATGATTCTATCGATCATCGCGATCATTTACGGGGCCTTGGTGTGCATGGTCCAGACCGACATGAAGCGGTTGATTGCCTACAGCTCAGTCAGCCACATGGGGTTCGTCATGTTGGGCATGTTCGCTCTGAACTCTCAAGGGGTACAGGGCAGCATCATTCAGATGATCAATCACGGCCTCTCGACGGGGGCCCTCTTTTTGATCGTGGGACTGATCTATGATCGTCGGCATACGAGGCTCATCTCGGAGTTCGGAGGTCTGTCGAAACAGATGCCGGTCTACGCTACCCTGTTTGCCATCATCATGTTTTCTTCCATGGGGCTTCCCGGGCTGAACGGGTTCATCGGCGAGTTCCTAATCCTTGTCGGCGCCTTCAAGGTGAGTTATACCTTGGCCGCTTTTGCGGTGACTGGGATTGTGCTGGGCGCAGCCTACATGCTCTGGCTATACCAGCGGACCATGTTCGGGGCGCTGGAGAACCCGAAGAATGAGACGCTTCCCGATCTGAGTCTCAGGGAGATGACCACCCTTGTGCCAATCGTGATCATGTGCTTCTGGATCGGTCTCTATCCCAGTCCTTTCCTGAATCGGACGGAGGCATCGGTGAATTATGTCCTGGCGCGGGTGCATAAACAGGAGGCCGCTATCGAGCCTGCCCTGAGTTCCGGTGAAGCCAGTCCCGATCTCAGTCGTGTTGAACCCGCCCCTAGCAGTTCGATACCGCTCACCGCGGAACACGTCGAAGTCGGTCCAGAGTCCGATCGAGGTGCGTCCGTCATGCCGGTCAAGGCGCCTGTCCTGAGCCATGCCGAAGGGCGAGTCCTGAATGGTTCGACCAGGCTCACCACAGGCCGCGTCGAAGGACCTCGATGACTCAAGTATTCAACATGGCGGACCTCTCCACCGCCTCGCCGGAGGTAATCCTGAGCCTGGTGGCGATGGTGATCCTCACCCTCGACTTCATTGCTCCCAAAGGTGGGCGGGATTGGCTGGGGTATCTGAGCATCCTTGGCGTGCTCGTCACCTTCGCGGTCCTGATCGGCCAATGGGGGACGATGCAACCCGCCTTCAACGGGCAGTATGTCAGCGATCCTTTCTCGTTCTTCTTCAAGATCGTGTTCCTGGTCTCCGCCGCACTCATCCTGCTGATGTCGATCGGCTACCTGAAGAGCGAAGGGATCGACAAAGGGGAGTTCTACGGACTGATCCTCTTCGCAACGCTGGGAATGATGTTGATGGTCAGCGCGGTCGACCTCCTGATTCTCTATATCGGCCTGGAGACGATGTCGATTTCTATCTACATTCTGGCCGGCTTTATGAAACGCGAGCGACGAAGCAGCGAGGCCGCCCTGAAGTACCTGCTCATGGGGGGGTTCTCCTCTGCGATCATTCTATACGGCATCGTCATGTTGTACGGCCTGACCGGCACCATCGGTCTGCAAGAGATTGCCTCGTCGCTGTCGGCGGACTCGTTCTCGAATCCGGCGCTCATCC
>SCST01000565.1 GCA_004299465.1 Methylovulum sp.
TTTTCGCTGTTTGAATACGCTCCAATCTCATGGCGCGCGCAGCACGCCCTACGAGGGTTCGTATTTGAGAATGATGGACCACTTAGGCCAACTACAACCTTGAGGATATTGTCATGTTACTCTCAACAACCTACCGCAAAATTGCCGCCGACGGCCTCTGGCACAACAACGTCGTGTTCGGGCAGAACCTGGCGCTGTGCCCTTTGCTCGCGGTGACCGGCACGGCAACCAACGGGCTGGGCATGGGGCTTGCAACCCTGGTCGTCATCACGGCATCCAACGGCCTTATTTCGCTAACGCGACACCTGATACCGACGGAGATCCGCATCCCGATATTCGTGCTGTTGATTGCAGCGCTGGTGACGCTGGTCGATATTTTGATGAATGCCTGGGCGCATGAGCTTTACAAAGTGCTGGGGCTGTTCATCGCCTTAATCGTTACTAATTGCGCATTATTGGGGCGCGCCGAAGCCTTTGCATCCAAGCAACCGGTCAGGCACGCGCTATGGGACGGCCTGATGATGGGTTTAGGCTTTACCGGCGTGCTGGTCGCGCTGGGTGCAGCCAGGGAAATCAGTTCTTCCGGTACATTGTTCGCCAACGCCTCATTACTGCTGGGCAAGTCGTTCGAATTCCTGGAAATAACCGCCATTCCCGACTACAAAGGCTTCTTACTGATGGCCTTGCCGCCGGGAGGGTTTATCATGCTGGCATTTTTAATCGTCGGCAAACGCCTGATCGACCGGCAACTGGCCGCCAAAAAGCTGCCTGCGCAAAACGCTGTTACTGAGACGGCCGGAATGGCCGGTGAATAAAGGAGACACCTATGAATGTAGGCATTTGTTATGCAGAAGCCGATAGACAACTCTGGATGCGTCTGGAAATACCGGATGGCAGCACAGTAGAACATGCCATCCAGGTATCCGGCGTGCTTAAACAGTTTCCGGAAATAGACCTTAAAACGCAAAAAGTGGGTATTTTCGGAAAAATTGCCAAACTGGATACCTTGGTCCAGGACGGTGACCGTGTCGAAATTTATCGGCAGATAACCGCAGACCCCAACCAGGTTAAGCGTCGGCGCATCTGACGTTTCGCCCAGCTTATCTCTCCCGTCGGGTATGGCGGCAATCATCAGGCAAGGTTTGCACAGGTCCCTCTACCCAGCAGGAAACTATAGAGTGCTTTTAAGCCGCGCATCCATTACACTGGCTACCCGTTTGAATCAGGCGACGACTTTATTTACGTCATCCCGTGATTCACATCATACCGTTTACCCGTGTGGATATTTCAATGAGACAGCTTACACCTGAAGGCCAGCAAATAATCAATAATCTCGCGCAACGCTATCAGTTCAGCCCCGATGCGGTTCTTTCGTTGTTGCAATCCGTTATCAACGGCAACGGCACGATGGCGCAGTTTAATCACCCCGAATTTGGCGGCTCCGGACAATGGATGCGGGGTGGCATGATTATGTTAGGCGATATGTTCAATAACGCGTTAAAAAACAACGTCAGCCAATTATGCCAGGAGCTCGCCAAGCTGGTCGTGGACCAACCGAATTTGCTGCAAAGCGGCAGTTTTCAGTTACAGACTCAAGGCGCTCCACAACAGATCAATG
>SCST01000566.1 GCA_004299465.1 Methylovulum sp.
CCTGATCCTGTCGCCTATGCGTATAGCCTCGCGCGGAATCATGTCTTCCCTCGCAATATACGCCTCGACATGGCCGCCCAAGTCCAGGTACACACTACCTTTTTCAATGCGTTTGACAATGCCGGTAACCAATTCGCCGACGCGCGACTTGTAGGCATCAACGATTTTTTTACGCTCCGCTTCCCTGACTTTTTGAATAATCGCCTGTTTGGCATGTTGTGCGGCAATGCGGCCGAAATCAACCGATTCAATTTCTTCCTCAACCAGGTCGCCGACCTTGACATCGGGATTATCAAGCTGTGCGACTTCCAAAAGCACTTGCGTCGTTGGAAACTCAACATCGCCGTCACAGGCCGGATTAGGCGCAACGACCTCCCATTGCCGGTAAGTTGTATAGTCGCCGGTTTTCCTGTTAATCGCAACACGCGCCTTGATTTGATTAACATGACGCTTGATTGTAGCCGATTCCAGCGCGGATTCTATCGCCTGGAAAACAATTTCCTTGTCAATCTCTTTTTCATTGGAAAAGACCTCCACTACCAACAGAATTTCTTTATTTGCCACTTCGAGCTCCTTTTTCGATGCTTTGATTAAATTGTAAATCAGGCACTAAACGCGCTTTACTCATCGCGCTGAACGGCACCTCATAAATCTGATCCGCTTCTTTGAGCGTAATAATATCGCCATCAACTTTTTCAATCAGTCCTTTGATTTTTCTGCGTCCGGCTATCGGCATAAAGAGGTTAACCAATACCGTACTGCCGATAAAACGTTCAAACTGGCTTATTTTAAAAAACGGCCGATCCTCGCCCGGCGAAGAAATCTCCAACTGATAGTTACCGGGAATAGGGTCCTCGACATCCAGTATGCCGCTGATTTGATGGCTGACTTTGGAGCAATCATCGACCAGGATGCCGCTATCGCTGTCGATATAAATTCTTAACAGACCATGCTTAGGATGCGGATTATAATCAATGCCAACACATTCATAACCTAAACCCTCAACAACCGGCTCGATCAAGTTGATCAAATGCTCAGGCGCCTGCTTCATTTTTTCCTCACATACTTCCGCACAAAAAAAAAGAGCCAAAGGCTCTTCCATTAACAATCAGTTATCAGCTTCCAGACTAAAGCCCATAAAATAAAAAACCCCATGAAGGGGTTTCTTTGTCTGGTAGCGGGGGCAGGATTTGAACCTACGACCTTCGGGTTATGAGCCCGACGAGCTACCAAGCTGCTCCACCCCGCGATTGATTCAGGGTATTATAATGAGTTTTTAAAATTTAGCAAGCTAAATTATTGAAACAAGAGGAAGTAAGCATTCGACCCGAATTAATACCATAACCGCTGCCCCCTGCTTCTAACTATACCAGCCAACCCCATTCAAACAGCAAGCGCAACAAGCCCGCCGCAAAAACGCCTGCCAACACATCATCAAGCATAATACCTAATCCACCCTGTACCTGCCGGTCTATCGTTCGAATAGGCCAGGGCTTGAGAATATCAAATAACCTGAACAAGATAAACCCCAGCGCCACTGCCTGCCAGGTGAAGGGGACCAGCCACATCGTTATCAAAAACCCGGCGATTTCATCCCAGACGATGCCGCCGAAATCATGCTCCCCGAGTTTTTCCGCCGCCACCCCGCATATCCGCACCCCGACTGCCGTTACGCTTATCGTCAGCAGGCTATAGATAAGTATGTCGGCTTGTACGAACAGCAAGTAAAGCGGTATCGCCGCCAGCGTACCCAGGGTGCCGGGCGCCTTCTTGGCTAATCCCGAACCAAAACCGAAGGCCAGGAATAACACCGGGTCACTTAGAATCTCTTTAGGTCTAAGTTTGTTTTCACCCACCGCATCAAGAAAAATGCTCATAACCTTTTACCCCCAAGGGTTGAATAATGCCTGATTTATTCAGGCGCAGACCGGGAGCCTCATCAATCACGCCGATTTTCCGGCATTCGGCAGGCACTCGCGCGCTATTATCGGGATTTACGGTAAAGCATAGCTCATAATCATCGCCGGCCACCAGCGGCATAGACCAGTCCCCCGTCGCTTCGATATAGGCCAGTACGGCGTCCGATAACGGCAAGGCATCCCAATCTATACAGGCCCCGACCCGGCTTTGTTCGAGAATATGCCCCAAATCGCTCGCCAGCCCGTCTGAAATATCGATACAGGCATGCGCAACGCCGCTTAAGGCCAAACCCGTTTCAATACGCGGCGTCGGCATATTAAAGCGCGCCAACGCGGCGTCCGGTTCGGCACAGCAGTAACCCTGCCTAATCTTTAAGCCCAGGCCGGCATCGCCCAAATTTCCGCTTAGATAAATCAAGTCGCCGGACCTTGCCGCTGACCGCAGCAGCGCCTGACCGCGCGGCACCAGCCCCATCGCCTGGACGGTTAGCGTCAATGCGCCCGATGTCGTATCGCCGCCGATTAAATCGACGTCATAACGCTCGGCCAAGGCCAAAAAACCTTGGGCAAACGCCGCCAGCCAAGCTTCATCAACGCTGGGCATCGTTATCGCCAGCATCACTGAAACCGGCTTTGCGCCCATAGCGGCAAGATCGCTTAAATTAACGGCCAGCAGTTTATGCCCTAATTGCTCCGGGTCGGCTCCGGCAAAAAAATGCACGTTCTCAACCATCGTATCGGTAGTCACGGCCAATTCAAAACCATCGGGGACAGCCAGTAACGCGCAGTCGTCACCTATGCCTAAGCGGGTTAACGGGTTTTTTACTGTTTGCCGGGTGAAAAACCGTTCAATAAGAGCAAATTCAGCCAGATGACAGAAATTTTCTGTCATCTGCCCTCCGTCTTCCGTCCTCTAATCTCCAGCGCTCTTTTTTGCTGGGCGATTTTATCGAGAATACCGTTGATATATTTATGGCTACCGTCAGCACCGAAGCATTTGGCTAGATTAATGCTTTCGTTAATAACAACCCGGTACGGCATATTCAAGCGATACAGCAATTCATAGGCGCCAATTCTTAAAATCGCCCGTTCGACCGGATCGATAATGTCGACCGGCCTGTCAACAAATTCGCCTAAAGCCTGGTCGATGACATCCAGGTTGGTCGGCACGCCATGAAACAATTCATTAAAATAGCTTTTCTGGGCGTCTTTAAGCCAGTCCTCATCCAAAAACTGCTGCTCGATCAGGTTAAGATTCTGGCCGGTCATCTGCCATTGATACAATGCCTGTACTGCCGCTTTCCTGGCATTGGTACGCGCTATACTCATCAGATTTCCAGATTTTTAAACAGGCTGACCATTTCAATGGCCGACAACGCAGCTTCCGCGCCTTTATTGCCGGCCTTGGTGCCAGCCCGCTCTATCGCCTGCTCTATCGTATCGACGGTTAACACGCCGAAACTGACCGGCACATCATATTGCAACGACACATGCGCCAAGCCTTTAACGCATTCGCCTGCAACATATTCAAAATGCGGCGTACCGCCGCGTATCACTGCGCCCAATGCGATAATCGCATCGTATTTTTTACCGGCCGCAATGCGTTGCACGACCATCGGCAATTCAAACGCACCGGGGGCCTTGACCAAGTGGATATCGTCTTTTTCCGCGCCGTGACGCACCAACGCATCAATCGCACCGGCTTCCAACTGCTCGACGATGAAGCTGTTAAAACGTGACGCAACAAGACAGAACTTACCGCCCTGGACCGATAAATTTCCTTCAAAGGTTTTTACTTTCGACATTATGTTTCTCTACAGACACTATTGATAACAATCTCAACCCACATGTTCGGCGACTTCCAGGTCAAACCCGGACAGCCCCACATATTTTTTCTGCGTACCCAGCACTTTCAATTTATGCACACCGAGGTCGGCCAATATCCTGGCGCCGGTGCCGGTCATGCGCCAGTCTGTTGCATTAGCCGCCTGTATCGGGCTCTTGATGCCGTGGTCTTCCAACTGGTAGCGATGGATTAATTCCACTAGCGCCTTATTGCTTTCCGTTTGCCGGACAACGACCAACACCCCGCGCCCTTCCTCGGCAATTTTCTGCATCGCCTCGCGTATTGAAACCGTGCTGTCACTGCGCTTCGATGCCAAAAGATCATCCAGCAAATTACGAGCATGCACCCTGACCAGCACCGGTTCATCGCCCTGCACCTGACCCATCACCAACGCCAAATGCAGGTTGTTATCATGCTTGTCCTGGTACGCATAAAGGCGAAAATCACCGAACTCCGTCGGGTAAGCGCATTCGCTGACGCGCTCCAGCGTGTTTTCATGCTGGATGCGGTAATGGATCAAATCGGCGATCGTGCCGATCTTGAGCTGATGCTGCTCGGCAAAGATTTCCAGGTCAGGCCGCCTGGCCATCGAGCCGTCTTCATTGAGTATCTCGACGATAACGGCGGCAGGTTCGACGCCAGCCAAGCGGGCCAGGTCGCAACCCGCTTCGGTATGCCCGGAGCGGCTCAGCACACCGCCGGACTTCGCCATTAACGGGAAGATATGCCCAGGCTGGACCAAGTCATCGGCCTTGGCATCCGCCGCTACGGCGCATTGCACTGTACGCGCCCGGTCCGCCGCTGAAATGCCGGTCGTTACGCCGGTCGCCGCCTCGATGGAGACGGTAAAATTGGTTGAATGCGCCGTCTTGTTTTCGTTGGTCATCAACGGCAAGCGCAACTGCTGGCAACGCTCGCTGGTCAAGGTCAGGCAAATCAGGCCGCGGCCGTAACGCGCCATGAAGTTAATGTCTTCCGGGCGCGTAAACGATGCCGCCATGACCAGGTCGCCTTCATTTTCACGGTCCTCATCATCCATGATGATGACCATTTTACCCTGGCGTAAATCCTCTATGATTTCTTCGATAGTATTCATGTGCCCTCAGGGTCAGTTAAAAAATCCGCTGTTTTGCAATAATTCTTCAGTAATGCCGCTGCAAGGCTTAGCCGCCGCATCGCCCTTCACCAGGCGCTCCATGTAACGCGCCAGCACATCGACTTCCAGGTTCACCCGCGTGCCGACTGCGGCATCGCCCAAGGTTGTTTCGTTAAGCGTATGCGGGACGATATTGACGCCGAAGACGGCGCCATTAACTTCATTGACGGTCAGGCTGATGCCGTTGATACAGATAGAGCCTTTTTCGGCGATATATTTAGCCAAATTGTCCGGCGCCTTGATATTAAAGCGCACGGAACGCCCATCCGGTTTTTTTTCCACGACCTTGCCGATGCCGTCGACATGGCCGCTGACAATATGCCCGCCCATGCGCGTCGTCGGCGTTAATGCCAATTCCAGGTTGACCGGCATGCCAGTCGCCGCTTCGCTGAGCGTGGTCCTGGACCAGGTTTCATTCGACACATCGGCGCAAAAATAATGCGCACCCAGTTCTATTGCTGTTAAGCAGACGCCGTTAACGGCAATGCTGTCGCCTAATTGCGCATCGCCGAGCGGTAATTTACCGGTTTCTATTTTCAAGCGAAAGTCGCCGGATTTACGCTCGATGGCGGAGATTTTGCCTATGGCTAGGATGATGCCTGTGAACATGGTTTTTTAAGCTTAGTTCGTTAGATGAATGGATGCGCTTGTAGACTCAAGAAAATCAGCAGGTGAAGAAATTACGACACCACGAAATGGATTTAAGACGAGTAAATCGTTATCACCTGTAATGATGTAACTTGCTTTACCGCTAATTGCCAATTCCAAAAATTTATTATCCTTTTTATCGCGACAATCCGTTATCACTTCAGTGACATGGATAAACTCCGCTTCACGGACTAGAGCTGCAAAAAATTCTAGCCGTAACTTTTCCGAAACATACCTGTTAAACTTCGGGCGACAGAAGACTTCGTCCAATTCTGATAGCGTCTCTTCTGACATCAATAATTGTGCGTGTGATACGACAAAATCAAACGCTTGCCGTGATATTGAACGAGAAAGCAAAACCGCACTGACAGCGACATTGGTATCAATCACTGCACGAACTTTATTCTTCATTGAGCAATGACGCTAACATCTCCGGAGTTATTCCTTGCGATTCTGCATAATGCCCCATTTCATCCATTATTATCCCTAATGGTTTGTGGGGGGTAGCGATCAATTCCTTTAATCGCAGGTTCAATAAAAAGTTGAGCTGCCGCTTTTCGTCCACAGATGCTTGCAAAAACGACCAAGCCAGATCTTTGTCCACTTCAATAGAAATAGTTGTCATAAATCACCTTTTATCAATCTTGCAGCTATTGTTCTTTTCTAATAATGAATGTGCTCTGGCATTTTGCTGTTTAGGATTTGGCTAAAAATAACTTCCCGATTTTAAGACCTGGAAAGTTTCAAAAACCTTCCAGGTCTTAAAATCGGGAAGTTAATATTGACCAAATCCTTAAACGCTTCCTGCCTGTGGCTCTAATGTCAACCGTAAATCCCCGCCAACCTGTCTGACATCCAGCAATTTCAGCTCTTTTTTATCCGCCATCGTCGTTACACCAGGCAGGTGAAACAATCCGCGCCCCTGATCGCCCAACACGGAAGGCGCCATGTAAACAATTAGCTCATCGAGCAAATCCGCCGCCAGTAGCGCACCGTTAAGCACCGCACCGGCTTCAACCAATACCTCGTTAATTTTCTGGTCGGCTAAAAAACGCATGACCTCGTGCAAATCCAGGCGGCCGTTTTTATCGGGCAAGCGGTAGATTTCAAATCCCGATTGCTGCAATCGCTGCTGCTTAGACTCATCGTCCGAACACGTGAGGATTAATGTCCGCCCCGGCAGTTTAGCCATTTGCGCGTCAGGCGGCATTTGTAACTGCGTATCCAGGACAACGCGCAGCGGTTGCGCCACATCGAAATCCACCCGCGCAGTCAAGGCCGGGTCGTCGGCCAGTACCGTGTTGATGCCGGTTAATATCGCCGAGCTCTCCGCCCGCAAACGCTGCACATCGGCGCGAGCACAAGCCGACGTAATCCATTGGCTCTCTCCCGATGCCATCGCGGTGCGGCCATCCAGGCTCATCGCCAGCTTGCTACGTACAAACGGGCGATTTTCCGTCATTCTTTTAATATAGCCGCGGTTCAGCAGGCGGGCGTCGTCGTCCAGCACGCCGACGACAAGCTCGCAACCGGCCGCCTTAAGCCTGTCCAGGCCTTGGCCTGAAACCAGGGGATTCGGGTCCTGCATCGCCGCAACGACGCGGCTGACGCCGGCTTTTATCAACGCCTCGCAACACGGCGGCGTTTTGCCGTAATGGCTACAGGGTTCCAGCGTGACATAAGCGGTGGCGCCTGTAGCATCCTGCACGGTTTTCAGCGCGGCCACTTCAGCATGATCCTGTCCCGCCCAGGCATGCCAGCCTTCGCCGATAATGACACCATCCCTGACCAGCACACAGCCTACGCGCGGATTCGGGTCGGTCGTATAGCGGCCGTTGTTAGCAAGCTGTAACGCCCGCGCCATATAAAAGACGTCTGTTGTCATTGGTTTTGCAAACGCGCTATCATGTCGGTGAACTCGCTGACATCCTGGAAGCTGCGATAAACGGACGCAAAGCGCACAAACGCGACATGATCGAGAACACTTAACTCTTTCATGACTTTTTCGCCCAATTCCTGAGCCGTGATTTCCCGCTCACCCAAGGCCCGCAATTCCTTTTTTATCCGGCTAAGCGCCGCTTCAATCGCATCGCTGTCCACCGGTCTTTTTTCCAAAGCCTTCAGCATGCCGGAACGCAGCTTGTTTTCATCAAAAGGCTCACGAATACCGTCGCGCTTGACAACACGCGGCATAGTCAATTCGGCCACTTCAAACGTGGTAAATCTTTCTTTACAGGCATTACATTCACGTCGGCGGCGAACCTGGTCCCCGTCATTAGCCAACCTGGAATCAAGAACCCGCGTATCGTGTGCCGCACAAAACGGACATCGCATAAAACTTAAGCCACTGTTTTTATATGCCGAAAAGAATCGGCCTTCACATTCAAAACCGTAAATTCTATAACATTTCCCTATGCTAGGGATATTTATTTGTCATGCGGAATCGGCTGTCGCTTAATCACTAGCGGGTGTTAAGACC
>SCST01000567.1 GCA_004299465.1 Methylovulum sp.
TCACGGCCTGGCGGAAGAACTGCCTTATGACGATGAGATGTTTGATAATATCGTTGCAATCGAATGTGTTTTTCATATGGAAAGCAAAAAATTTTTTACCGAAGCCTTTAGGGTGTTAAAAAAAGGCGGCATGCTGGCTTATTCAACGATCGATTACGCCACCCCTCTCGATAATATGCGCATGGATGATTTGGTCAACGATTTAAGGGAAAGAAATAATTTCGAATTACTGCCTAATCATCACGAAAAAAATAACCATTCAGAAGATGTTAGTTTTTTAGAAGGATTAGGATTTAACGTAGAGGTTATTGATTTTTCTGACCATCAAGTGGATCTTTTTCCTGATAACGACGGCAAGAAAAGCCTGTTTGTAACCGCCGTTAAGCAATGAGATCCAAATAGCGCCACCGGTACCTGCTATCGATTAAGCCGGACAAAAAAGCGTAATCCCTTATGAAACGCTTAGGTTAAATAGCCATAGCGTTTAAGCCGATGACGTAAAATATTCCGGCTGATGCCGAGCAATCGCCCTGTCTGCACCTGGTTACTCTCGCAATACTCGTACGCCGTACGAATAATGGCTTCCTCAATCGTATCGAACAAGTTATCGGCGGGTTGTTCGTATAAAGCGGCTAACGCATGTTCAAGCGATTTAAGCGACGAAGTCGCCCCAACAACAAGCGATGCGCTACCGTACAACATCCCGAAATCGGGATTCAAATGCAGGTCGGCAGCGGTCACCTTGCCGTTTTTGCAGATGAGCAAAGCATGGTGAATAACATTTTCCAGTTCACGGATATTGCCGGGCCAGGCATAGCCAAGCAGCGCGCGTTCGGCATCGGTGCTCAAATCAACGCTGGCAAGCGCCAGGCGTTTGCCGTAACGCTCCATGAAATACCATACCAAGGGCAAAATATCGCCGGGGCGCTCGCGTAGCGGCAGTAAATCGAGCGCGGCAACATTCAGGCGATAATACAAATCCTCGCGAAAACGTCCCGCCTGCACAGCCGCGGCCAAGTTGATATTAGTCGCCGCGACCAGCCGTACATCAATAGGGATGGCCGTTCTTGAACCAAGGCGCACTACTTCACGCTCCTGCAAGACACGCAATATTTTGACTTGTGCGGACAGCGGCAAATCGCCAATTTCGTCGAGGAACAAAGTACCGCCGTTAGCGGCTTCAAACCAGCCGCTACGTGCGCTTAGTGCACCGGTGAACGCACCGCGTTCATGTCCGAACAATTCGCTTTCCACTAAGGATTCGGAAAAGGCGCCGCAATTTACGGCGATAAACGGCCCTTCCTGCCGGTGGCTCAGTTTATGCACCTGCCGGGCGACCAGCTCTTTGCCGGTGCCGGTTTCGCCGATAATCAACACGGTCGCATCGCTAGGTGCAATACGCTCAATATATTCCAGTAGGCGGATCGATGCCGGATCAGCAAAAACCAGCGCCGTTGCCCTGATTGACATCGCATGCGAATCGGGGTCGGGCAAGGTAATCAGCGGCTCGCCGTGAAAATCGGACAGTACATCGGCAATTTTTTTAGAATCTCTGTATTTATCCATGCGCTATCAATTAATTAATATGAACTCATCATGGTGATGATTAATGCGATCGGAGGTACATGCCGCTACGCTCCAGTCTAAGCAGCCGTTGAAATTTTTTAACCCGTCGTTTAGCCATCAAAAACATCACTATCCTGGACAAAACTTGCAAGAAACCACGGCTTATGCAGTTTATGGGCATTTTCAGCCCCCGCTCCCGCTATATTCCCTGCCCACTTTAATCTTTACATTGCCGGCTACTCTAGCAGCCAATGCAACGAGCTTTAAATGATAAATTTTCATGTCGTTATCTGATTTTGGCATATTAATCCATTGTGTTTAGCGATCCCTATTGCCGTGACGGCATTCATAAAAACCTGCTGATATATCAACACGTCATCAGCAGTCATTGTTGATATATCAGCACCTTTTTCCAGAAAAACAAAAAATATACATATAAATCAAATGATTAATATTTGGCACAATAAATGCATTGCAGGCTTAAGCAGGTCTATGGCCCTGTAAGTTTCATACTCGTTGAGTGTTGCTAATTGGAAAAAGAAGGTACATTATGAAAAACTTGAACTCCCTGGCATTGGCCGTCTCTTTGCTGGCAGGCGCGCAAAGTGCTTATGCGCTTACGCCATGGGCTAACGGCAGCCCCAATATTACCGTTTACACCTCTGGCGGCGCGGCACAGGACAAAGCTTACGGCCAGGTTGTCACGACCACGCTGGCGGCACCCGGCAGCGTAGATATATTCGGCGATGTCGACCCGGCAACCGGTTCGGTGGGCGCACGCTGGACGGCCTATTATTTCACCGGTAATGCCAATTTGGGATCGGGACTGGCCGGCAAGAAAATCCTGCTGGAAAAGCGCTCATACGGCGCTGCGGGTTATGGGGTTGTCCCTGTTGTCGCCCTTAAGCCGCTGGAACACCTGAAAATTGCAGGACTTCCAAAAACAGCCTGGGATGCTAACGGCACCCAGCAATGGAAAAAAACCATTGACAGCAGCAATGCGAGCACCTACCTGATCAAAAAAGTTTCCGATGGCGGTTTTCTTGGTGTTGATCCCGACATCCTGCTGAAGCCCGGCACGGAAAACTACCCTGAGCAGGTCAATGAACTGACGACCGGC
>SCST01000568.1 GCA_004299465.1 Methylovulum sp.
ATGATCCAAGTTGTAACTGCTGTAAGTCGAATCTACGTTCATTGTTTATCACCGAAGCTACAGAGTTGTTTTGCGCAGTTTAAATTATTTTTAACTAGATATGGGGTGCGGAATGTCGGCAGATGAATATGATAAGCACAGATAACTCAAAAAAATCGTAACTGTTCAGCCTTTAGCTAAAGTTGCCTATTGTAGGGCGTGCCGTGCGCGCCTTTTCCGGTGCGTGGGTAACCGTGGCCAGTCCGTTGATGGCGCGCGCGGCACGCCCTACGCTACGCTACGTTCCATTGTATATATCTTGCCGGCAAAGCCTGCACGCCAGCTGCTTTATTGCGGCGTCAGCAAATACACGCCCAGCGCTACCATCACCACGCCGCTGACCAGTTTCAGCCAACGTCCTTCATTTTCCTGCAACCTGCGCTGGCTGAGCGTGATGACGCCGATACTCAGCACAATGACGTCATCGAGCATATAGGCGATATTGTAAAGCAGCAGATAGCCGTAATAGCTTAATCCGCTGGTCTGCCGCAGTGTCAATATACGCGTGTACAGCGCCGGGAATCCCGATGTGCACACGAGTTCCACCAGTTGCACGAGTACCGCGAGTATGATCGCGCCTAGCATCGCCGCACGAAGATTCTCGGCTTGCAGGATGCCGCGGATTCTGGCGTAGATGCCGGGCTTTGCCGATTTCGGGATAGACAGCGAGACGCCCCAGCCGTAGGCCCAGAAGTCTTTCAGGTTGATGGCCCCGGCCAGTATCGCAATGCCGGCGATGATGATTTTTGACGCGTTCGACAATCCTATCCACAGGAACAGGTTGAGCCAGGCGGCCATGAAACCAAAATAGGCGATGCCTTGGATAGCGACAAAAGCCCCGGCGACGGCGAACATTCGCATTCTGTCCTGCATAGGCGCCAGCAGCGAAATCATCAAGACCAGCACCCACATCGAACAGGGATTGAAGCCGTCCAGCAAGCCCATTACGACCGTGAACAGCGGCAGGCCGACTTCTTCCAGTGCAATGCGCCGGCCTAACAAGCTCAGTTCAAAATTATCCGGTGCAGCCTGCGCTGTGTTGTTGCCGGAGCTACACGACAGCGTCTCTACCGCTTCGCAACTGCCCGGAGTATCGCCTGGCGGCCCTTTTTTAAGCCCGGTCCCGGACCGGCGCTGCGCCAATTCCGCGCGAAGCAGTTTTCCCGTCATCGCTTCGTCGGAGTAACCGACGATCAAGTGTTCATTCAGGTAAAACGCCGGAACCCTGATACTGCCTGCGTTTTGCGTTTTGGCGATGGCCTTTAAGCGTTCCAGCGCGGCGGCATCGCGATGAATATCACGGATGTTGATGCTGAGGTCCGGCTGTTCACGTTGCAAAGCCTGCAGGAACAGTTCCGCTTCGGCGCAATGGGGACAGCCTTCGCGGACAAACACTTCAATATCGGCGGCGGGTTGCCCGATGTCGTCGGCAACCGCCGGTACGGCAACAATCAACAATGATGCCAGCAACAGCAATATTGACAGCTTGAACCCGTAATACAGGCTATGGGGCGGCGGCTGGCATCCCGCCAGGCTTGACTGGAGTTGATAGCGCTTCGTAGATGTCGGCATATTGGCAATCCTCAGGATTATAGTGGAGCAGGAAGCTTGGCTGGATTCACCCGAATTGCCGCCTGAAACGCCAGACGCCGAAACTGAACACGACAATGCCCAGTAGCGCCAGTTCAAGCAGCGAGTCCCATAAAATATCAAATCCCGCGCCTTTGAGCAGGATGTCGTAGCCCAGCTCTATGAAATAAAACAGCGGTGATATATACATCGCCCAACGTAGCGCTTGCGGCATCGCTTCCGGAGGCGTCCAGGCGCCGGACAGCAGCAATATCGGCATCAATATCAGGATCACCAGCATCGACACCTGGCCGAGATTGCGGCTGATCGTCGCAATAAACAGGCCGATGCCCGATGTCGCGAAGACATACAATGCCGTTACGGCAAAAAACAATCCGGGGCTGCCTTTAACCGGCACGTCAAACAGCGGGATCAGGATGAAATACAGGCAGGCCGCAACGCCGGCAAGAATCACCAAACCCATCGCGATGACTTTCGGGAACAATATCTGGAACGGCGTGAGCGGCGAGACGGCCAGTTGCTCGATGGTGCCGCGCTCTTTTTCCCTGACCGCAGCAGCGGCGGGCAGCATCATCGACAGCATCGTGATGACGGTCAGCAATTCCGAGATCGACATAAACCAGCTATCGACCTGGTTCGGGTTGTACAGTACGCGATGGCGGTCCTCGATAAGCGGCAACGCATCACTTTGCCCTAAGCCCAGCCTTGCCAGCGCAAAATCCTGGCCGAAGCCCGCGGAAATCTGCGCGGCATACGTGCTGGCCAGCGTGCCCAGCACGGTGTTGCTGGTATCGACTTGCAATTGTACCGATACGCGTTTGCCGCGCAATAAATCCCGCTGGAAATGCTCGGGAATATCCAGCACCATCAGCAGCTTGCCCTGATCGAGCAGACGCCGCGCGTGTTGTTCCGAGTCAAGCTCACCGAGCAGCTTAAAATAAGGCGCACGAAAACGGTAGATGAGTTCCCTGGACGCGGCGCTGTGATCATGGTCGATGGCCATGACCGATGCATTGCTGAGGTTCAGCTTGATGCCTATGCCGGACATATAAACGTCGGCGGTAAAAAAATAGGCGATGATCAGCAGCAATACGCGGTCGCGGGATAATTGCCTGAGTTCCTTGACGGTCATCGCCGCGATGCGCTCCAGCCACGCTGCCAGGTCTTGCCGGTTCATTGTTTGGGCCTTTTATCGAAATTGAGGTAACCGATCGTCCATAGCAGGATCGCATAAATCAGCAATGCGACGACATCGCCCCAGAGTTCAGGCCAGCCTAAGCCTTTCAGGAAACTGCCCCAGCAGATGCGCAGATAATACAGGGTCGGGAACAAATGCGCTTCAAACCGGGTGGCGGGGTCCATCGACTCGATAGGCACCAAGAGGCCGGAATACAGCATCGCGGGGATGAACGCGATCACCATCGTCAGCATCACGGCGGCGATTTGCGTGTTGACCAGCAGCGAGACCAGCAAGCCTACGCCCGATGTGCAGATGACATAAATGATGGAGGCGAAGCAATAAAACACCGGATCGCCCTTAAACGGCGTCTGGAAACCCTGCGTGACGATCCACCACAGGATCAGCATGTTCAGGCACGAAATCGCGAGATAAGGCAGGAATTTGCCGACAATGAACTCGCCGCGGCTGATCGTCGATGCGTAAATATTGTAGATCGAACCGTTTTCCTTTTCCCTGACGACGCCGAGCGCAGTCAGGAACGGCGGCGCAATCATCAGCACCAGCATCATCAACCCCGAGGCCATCGACCACTGGCTGCGCAAGGCCTGGTTGTACAAATAACGCGGCTCCATCTGTACCGGCGCGATCAGGATTTGCGCCTGCTCCTCTGTCATGCCGCGCGTTTTGGTTAAATAGCCCGCCAGCGAGCGTCTGTTGAAATGGGCGATAATCGCCGCCACATAGCCCTTGGAAACTTGCGCCCGATACGGGAACACGCCATCTATCAGGCTTTGTACTTGGGCAGAACGGCCGGCCGAGAGATTTTCCTGGAATTTGGGCGGGATGATGATTGCAAAGCGTATCGTGCTTCGCGCCAGCAGCGGGTCGAGTTCGCGTTCGCTGGCGACTTCGCCCCGGTAATCGAAATACTGCGAGTCGATGAAGCGGTGCAGGAAGTCGCGGCTTAATGCGCTTTTATCCTGGTCGAGCACGGCAAACGGGATGTTCTCGACATCGAACGAGATACCCCAGCCCAATACCATGAATATCGTCAGTGGCAGCACGAAGGCCATCGCAAAAAACAGCCGGTCGCGCATGACTTCGCGCCATTCCTTGACCGCCAATGCCCAGGTGCGATGCCAGTTCATCTTAGAAAAAGCGGTAGGTCCACGAAATACACGAAAAAAACTAATCTATCGCACAGGCCTTCGCCCTTTGGATAACAATATATAGCTTGGTATCCCATTGAATATTTTCGTGCTTTTCGTGTTTTTCGTGGACAAATGGGTGTTGTTAGGTTCACTTACCCTCCCGGTTTTCCAGCGCCAATACGCGGTAGACAAACACATCTTCCAGGGTTGGCGCGGAATGGCTTGAATGCAGTAATGTGATCGCCTGCCTGCCCAGCAATGCCCGTATCTGTTGTTCCACCGCATCGACATCCGGGGCCAGCAGATGAATATGCTTGCCGAACATCGAGGCGTTGTTAAAACCCGCCTGTTGCAGCAAAGCCAGCGCCGCCGAGGGCTGGTCGGCGGCGATGCTCAGCAGCCGCCCGGCCTCGTTTTCAAGGCTTGCCACCATATCGGCGGGCGTGTCGTCGGCGATGATCCGCCCGGCATACATCAGCGCCAGGTGGTCGCAGTGTCCGGCTTCGCTCATATAATGCGTCGTGACCAGGATAGCGACCTGTTCGACTTTCGCCAGACGCACGAGTATATCCCAGAATTGCCGCCGGCCTATCGGGTCGACGCCGGAGGTCGGCTCATCGAGAAACAGCACGCCGGGCTGGTGGACCAGCGCGCAGCCTAGAGCCAAGCGTTGGCGTATGCCCATCGGCAGGCTGCCGGTCAATTGCCGCATTACCCCGGAGAGCCCCGCGATATGGATGACCCACTCGATGCGCTGTTTGACGATGGCGCGCGCTATGCCGTAGATGCTCGCATACAGGCGAATATTCTCAATGACCGTCAGGTCCTGGTACAGCGAAAAAGCCTGCGACATATAGCCGATGCGCTCCTTGATGGCCTGGCCGGCGTTGCGCATATCGGCGCCCGCCACGCTGCCTTCGCCGTCGGTGGGACGCAATATGCCGGTCAGCATTTTTATCGCCGTGGTCTTACCGGCACCGTTCGCACCGAGCAAGCCGAAAATTTCTCCTTGCCGCACCGTGAAATTAATATGATCGACGGCGCGGAATTTGCCGAAATCGCAGGTCAGCCGCCTGGCTTCTATCGCAATCCCTAGCTTGTCAGACGGGGGACGATCCAGGCTGGGAATAGCGTTGTTATGATGCGGTTCCGCCAACTGGCGTCGCCGCAGCAAGGCGATGAAGGCATCTTCGAGTTCGGCTTCCGAAGCGTTGATGCTGTTAATGCGGATATTGTCGAGCAAGCGGCTAACCGTTTGCGGCGCGTCTTCAGGCGCTTGTTGATCGACGAACACCCTGATTCGCGTACCGATGGCTTCCAGTTGCGGGAAATGCGGCTTAAGCAAATCCAGCGCCTGGATTTGCGGCTCGGCGACCAGCTCGACCAGGCAGCCGTCAGCTTGCCGGCAAACGGCGTCGGGTTCGCCCGTGGCGAGTATCCGGCCACCATACATTAAAGCCAGCCGGTGAAAGCGGCTGGCTTCATCCATATAGGCCGTCGAAATCAGCGCGGTCATGCCTTTTTCGTTCATCAATTCGGCGAGAATGGCCCAGAAATCGCGGCGCGAAACCGGGTCGACGCCGGTCGTCGGTTCGTCCAGGATCAGCAGTTCCGGCTCATGGATCAATGTGCAGATCAGCCCCAGTTTCTGTTTCATGCCGCCGGACAACTGTTTCATCGCGCGGCCGCGGAACGGTTCCAATCTCGTCATTTGCAGCAATTTACGTTTGCGTTCGGCCAGTTGCGCGGGC
>SCST01000064.1 GCA_004299465.1 Methylovulum sp.
ATCACGCGACCGCTAATGCCTGCGGCGCCCCAGCCGTCCTGAGTCTCTCGTTCGCCACCCAACGAGGGGTGGCTCACATCATCCCAATGACTCGACGCGATGTCGGGATGCTTTGCATTTTCACTACGCAAAAAGCGCTTCGTGAAAACGCCCAGCCCTATCGCTTCTGGGGACTACTCGACTTCCTGTCTCGCAGCGATCGCGGTTAAAGTTCATGTGTGTTGTCCAGCTATGTACCTGGATACGAAAGCGCATGTTCCGGGATTTAGGGGATTGCCTGAATTTGACGGCGATTGGTCGCGCGAGGCGGGGCGGTTTTGATTTCAGCCAGGATGATACGCTAATGGCTTGAAAATAAAAAAACTTCCAAGGCTTAGGCGCCTTGGAAGTCATTAAGTCATTGTTTGGGTGGACGGTTCGATTAAAATTATTTGCATGACAGGTGGCCGGCATTGTCCCGTTTACGGTTTAGATTGACGTTGCTGGCAATGGCTGCTGTTGCAAATAATGTGGATGAAATGATGTATTCTCCCGAAAGAAAGCCAATCAGGCCGGTCATAAATACGACACCGGTTAAAATATCTCTGTAAAAGTCATTCATGGTTAAACCCTTATGTTGGTGAAAGTTTTTAAATTACGACTCAACTATACTGAAGAGTGTTATTGTTGACAATAATGCTATTAATAGACATATTGTTTCCTATTTGTTCGCATTAAATTCATGAGCGGTTAATGTAAGCTAAATGTCTCGCAGATATTTCGTTGCCGATAATGGCTTGCCAATCCGGCGGTGTGGGTTTATGAGGTCAAAAATAAAGATTCAGGCACACGAGATTCAATCCTCTTTGCGCCGGGCAAGCCATCCCTGGCTTGTTTTCCAGGGCTGTCGCTAGTTAAGCACATCCAGCCGCATGACTGACGGTTGGTGATTTTTGTTTGATTTCATGAAGGTCTTTCCGCCGAAGCCTACATCGAACAGGCAACCTTGTTTATTGAAGCTTTCGGCGTCCGTTTCCAGGTCGTTGCATTTGTTCGTCGCTTTCTGCAGTTGCTTCGCGGTCAAATCGGCCAAGGTATAAATTTGGGCGGTATAGTCGGGATCATCCGCCGGATCGCCTTCAGAGAATACGCCTTCATCAGCTATGCGCCAGCTTTCAACGAAGTTCGCGAAATCGACGCGACTGGTTTTGTTGATCAGCGGGTCGGATGGATCGGCCGATACCAGGAGTTCCGGCCCATTATCTTCATGTAGTGACAGATTGGCGGTATTGCCGAGCAGCCCTAGGGTATCCGCGTTGTTGGGCACGGTGACGGTGACATCGAGATATTGCTCGTAGGCGTTCACGACGACGGCTATATCGGCGTCGTTATGGGCGACGAAAAATGAAGTGCCTTTGCGGCTGATATAACCTAGCGTGCCGATTTGAGCGGTCTTGTTGTTCTTTAATGTGATCTTCTCTCCATCAAGGAACAGGATTGCGGGTTTGCCGCGATGGATTTCCAACGTATGATCGACCCATTGGAATTTTACCGCGCTGGTAATCGTGTAGGCGCTGACCGCTTGCGCCTTGTCAATGACATTGCGCACCAGGACTGAAAAATTGCTGGCGTCATTCAGTTTCATCAGGCGGTAAACGCCGGGGAAGTTATGGTCGTAGTACAGGCCGCTGAATGTCGTGATATGGGGGTCGCCGATGGATGCGCCGTTTCTGCACTGGTTGAATGCCTGATAGGGGCTTTGTCCGTCGATAAACCAAGCGGCTTGCGCATATTGTACGCAAGGCTGGACATTTTCGACGGCTTGGGCGGAACTTAGAAAGCCGGACAATAATATTCCTGAAAGCAGGAACGTGTTGATTGTTTTCATATAACTATTCTCCAAAGGGCGTTGCTGGGACAGGGTGGCTGGGCTGGTCGAACGATCTGGAATCCGTTTTCACGAGTAAGATTCTATGCCTATATAACCGCATTGTCTGTGAGAAATTTACGGTGATCGGCCATATGCGCATGACGGGTATTTTGGTTTGATCCCGTGCTGGCGGTAATGCAAAAGCACGATCTAATGGCCAAAAAGCGATCGAAAACAGCTTGTAGGGTGTCCCTGATTTTTTGCATTCTTCGGTCGTTCTGGGTGTATACTTCATTAAGTGTGATGCCTATAAAAATTAAAAAAACACGGGGTTAAACCGATGACTGAAAAGACAGCAAGCAAATATCTCATCAATCTTGAAAAACAATTTGCCAACGACAATCCTGTCTTACTGAAAGCCTCAAAAATATTCCAAGAACTCGATCAAATCGAATACGACCTGGGACTCATCGAGTTCGATGAAACGACGGCCTGTAAATATTCATGGTGGCCCATCATCAGCTTGATTGGCGGCAATTCCACGGCCAAGTCCAGGTTTATCAACAGTTATCTGGGGTCCGAGCAACTGCTTTCCGGCATTCATGTATCCAGCCACAAATTTACTGTGTTACTGCATAGCAAGCAGACTAATTCCGCGACATTGCTCGGTTCCGCGCTCGATGTTGATCCCCGTTACCCGTTTTATCAAATCAGCAGCAAGATTGAGCAGCGACAGGAAGGCGAAGGCAATCGCGTTAATGCCTACCTGGAATTAAAAACCATCCAGAGCGAGCGCCTGAAAGGCAAGTTGTTTATTGATGCGCCGAATATCGTAACGTCCCAGACAATGCCGGTTATTTCGCTGTTAACAAAACACACGATAGCAAACTCCGACCTGGTGCTGGTATTTACCGATGCCTTTGAACAGGAGTCGCCATTAGTCCATGAATTAATACAACATATTATTAATTACCAGGATTCCAACAAATTCGTTTACCTGATTGATGAGGCTACGGCGAACCTGAACATCAGCAATAGCAACGCAATCATCTCGTTGTGGCAAAGAAAATTGTCCGAGTTGGGAATCAATACCGGGCAGTTTATCGTCCTGCCTAATCAGCAAAATGCCGCTAACCTGTCCGCATCGGGCTATTTTGCCGAGATAGACCAGCGCCTCGCGAATGTCGAGCATGACCGGTCCTACCGCGTCCTGGATTCGCTGGAAAAAAGCATACATGACATTGAATATATCGTGATACCTGAAGTAAAAAAAGGTATTGCCTTGTGGAAAGAGCGATCCAATATCTCTACCGTGGTTGTCCTGAGCTTTATTGCAACACTGGCCATTTTTGCGGAAATACAAATAGGTATCCTGGAGTTTTTAATAGACCCGATAATCGGCCCGATATTGCTTACTGTATTGATAGCGGTCATGGTGCCGGTACATCTTCTTATTAGCCGGATACAGGCGCGGCTCATCATGCATAAGCTGAATGCGCGGCAGAAAGAACTGCATTTGATGGAGAACCTGGCCGATATGTTTGAAAAAAACCTGACGTTTTCGCGCATGATATTGCCGATTAGCGAAACCGTGGGCTGGAATAAAAAAACCAGGGCCCGTTTATCGCAGTTAACGGAAAAAGCCAAAGAACTGGTTCAGGCATTGAATGATCATTTCAGTAATGACAATGAGCAGCCGAACTCCCTGCGGTCATCGAATGTTAAAGATTTTCCATAGGCCTCGTTTTAGATATCCGCAAAGGATGTAACACATCGCCGTTGTTGATTCAGCATAAATGCTTTAAAAATTAACTATGGATAACTTAAAAAAATATCTGCCGCTGTGCTGGTTCGTATCAAATCCGCTTGAGTTGGTAAGATCAGTCGATTTCCTGAAACAAAATTTAATCGTCTATTTCATTATCGAATTCTTCGTGCAGGCGAACATGACGGACGACCCGATAGAGTCGTTTTATGAGGTTGGCCTGGAGCTCGCCTTAACCTTCCTGTTTATAGCAGCCATGTTGTATTTTAATAAAACGCTGTATGCCTATATCCAGGTGTTGACAGCGTTTTTATTCTGTTCGAACGCGGTATCGTTTTTTATTATACCGGTGCTGGTTTGGCTGACCGTCAGTGAAAATACCCTAAGCTATTATTGCTTGGGCCTGCTGCTGTTGTGGGACTATGCGCTGGTAACCTATATCATCAAACGCGTATTATCGCTAAATGTATTTGCCAGTGTGGCCATGTCATTATTCTATGTCGCGGTTACCTATGCCGGGGCTATCGGGCTGGGACAGTTGATGTGAATGATGATACCCGGACGGATTGCGTGGCGTATCGATAGACTATTCCATCGCCGATTTCATAGCGCCATCATCAATGCGCTCATGGTTAACCTATAACTTCATCTATTCAGCTTAAACGGGGTTGAATGCGCCGAGTGCTTAGGCTCGTGGTAACGGTTCAGATCCTTGCCTGAAGCGTAGGGCGTGCTGCGCGCGCCTTCTCCGACATGTGGATAACGTTCCAGTCCGTTGATGGCGCGCGCAGCACGCCCTACAGCAAGGGGCTGAATAGTTACGGCTCGTGAGAGCCTCAGTACATAAAGGCAGTAAAGCCTGTGCTCCCGGCGGCTGAGTTGTGTGGGAACGATAAGCTGATTACTCGTTAATGCTAAAGAAAATTATGAAAAAGCAATTTGAAATCCTGCAAAAAGAAATCGTCTATCCGGGTTTTTTCCGCATGGAAAAATACCGTCTCAAACATACGATGCATAATGGCGGCTGGAGTGCTGAAATCAGCCGGGAACTCTTTGTCCGCGGCGATTGTGTTGCGGTGTTGTTATACGACCCGGATGCCGATAAGCTTGTGTTGATCGAACAGTTCCGCGCCGGCGCTATTTTGCAACCGGACCAGGCCTGGCTGGTAGAAATTGTCGCCGGTGCAATAGAGGCCGGTGAAACCGCCGAGGAAGTCGCCTACCGTGAATCGCTCGAAGAAGCCGGCTGCACGGTCGAGGAAATGGTCGAGATCTGCAAGTTTTATACGACACCGGGTTGTTCATCGGAATGGTTGACGTTGTTTTGCGGCAAGGTTGACAGCACGCAGGCCGGCGGAATTCACGGTCTGGATGATGAGGACGAGGATATTTTAGTGCGTGTCGTCGATTTTGATGACGCTTATCGTATGCTGGAAAACGGCGAAATAATTTCCGCGATGCCGATTATTGCCATTCAGTGGCTGGCATTAAACAAGCAGAAGCTTAGGCAGCAGTGGGGGCTGGTTTAGCCGTCCGGCTTACTGCTTCAGCTTGTTTCAATATCGGGCGACCATCGGCCTGGATTCAGGGTAGGTGCCCTAACGGATTTATGAGCTTAGCGTGGAATACGATGATGCTGGAATTGGAAGAATACATCAAGTTGTTGGCCGGGTTGCTGTCGGTGGTAGACCCTATCGGCGCTATCCCGTTTTTCATTAGCCTGACCGAGCACCGCAGTTCCGGGGAGCGGCGGCGTATCGCCTGTGTTTGCTCGATGTCGGTCGCCGCCGTGCTGCTGGTCGCATTGATGGGCGGGCAATCCATGCTGAAACTTTTCGGTATCGGTATTCCTTCATTCCAGATTGCGGGCGGTATCGTCGTCCTGTTGATGGGGATTTCCATGGTCAAGGCCTCGCATGACCGCTCCCGGAATACGCCGCAGGAGAGGGTGGAGTCGGTTGATAAGGAGGCTATCGCCGTCGTTCCGATGGCAATTCCGCTGCTGAGCGGGCCCGGCGCGATGAGTGCCGTCATTGTCTACCATAACCTGAACCCTTCCTTGGGCTATGAAGTGCTGGCTGCTTGCGTTATCGCTACGGTTGCGCTGGCTGTGCTGCTTTGCTTGTTGATGGCGGAAAAAATTGCCGATTTGCTAGGGACAACCGGTATCAATGTGATTACCCGCGTATTTGGCCTGATTATTTTATCCATTGCGGTCGAGTTTATCACTAAGGGCCTGGCCGCTGTTTTCCCGGTATTGGGGCGGCCGGCGTAATTGTTGTGGGATTGTGCCGCTCTGTCTTTTTTATACCCCCGATGACAATAAGGTATCCGGGTTTCGAAGCGTTATAATCTAACGGCATCGCCTTGCTGCCGCATTTTGTAGAGACCTGCTTAATTATAGGCATTGGCAAGATTAGTAAAGAGTGTCCTGCTCATACCCGAAATGCTGAGGAATTTTTCGAGTTCTTCAGCAATAGTGGATTCGCGGTAGCATTGTTCCATCTTCATTAGCATTAACATGAGCGACAGCGCGCTGACGGCAGAGATAGCGCGTAATATTTTTGAGCATTCAGCGGGATCATCGCCAAAGACCTTGAAGACGACCAGGGTAAATTCATTATTGAGCAATGCCATGGAACCTACCATAAACTCGACGGGCAAACTGATTTTAAAATGCGTTTCACCCACTTGATACATGCTTTGGGCAAACTCAGTATCAACCGCCATAGTAAATAAACCCGTGAGCCAGTTTAAATGCGTGGCTTTCAATTTATCGATGCGTCCGTCCAGATAGTTAGCGGCATTGGGTATTGCGCCCAAATCATCATAAAAAGAGTCGGTGACTGATTTTAAATGAGGCGTGATTGCAGGGGCTATTTCTTTCAGACATGCTTCCAGTTCTGGGGTTAAGCCGGAAAAGGCTTTAGCATATTGAATAAGTTCATCGAGATTTGTCATTTGAATAACCGCGCTCCGAAGAAAATAGAGTTCTATTTTTGTAGTTATAAACTTAATCACACAAAACAAGCAAGGTTTTTATTCGGGCGCTCTATATGGTTTTCATCGATATATTTCGGTGTGTGATTGGTTATTTCATTCACCCTGTGGACTAGTAATGAAACTTATTCGAACCTATTGTGTTTATGTTGTGTTGTTGCTTTCAGGCGTGCTGGTTGCCGGCGTCGCTACGGTTTTTCTGGTGCTGCAACAATCATTGCCGCAACAGGACGGGGAAATTGTATTTGAGCAATTGTCGGCACCGGTTACGGTTGTTGCGGATGTGCATGGTATTCCTGTCATTCATGCCGGAGACCGCCTCGATGCGGTGCGCGCTTTAGCTTATCTCTCTGCGCGCGACCGCCTGTTCCAGATGGATTTGATGCGCCGTAAAAATGCCGGGCGCCTGGCCGAGATTTTCGGGCAAGTCGCCGTTAACAACGACATAAAAATGCGCACTTACGGTTTTGACCGGGTCGCGAAAGCGGTGGTCGACAAATTACCGCAGGCGCATCGGCGCTACCTTGACGCCTATGCGGAAGGCGTGAACCGCTATATCGACAAAGCCGCCGTTTTGCCTTTTGAGTTTACGCTGCTGCATTACCGTCCTGAGCGCTGGAGGCCCGAAGACAGCATGCTCGTGGTCTTGGGCATGTACGATATGCTGACCGCCTGGTCGGAACACGAGGAGCGCATGCTGAGCGTGATGGAGAAAACATTGCCCGCGGACGTCATGGCTTTTCTTACGCCGGACACCGACTATTTTACCGACAAGCTGCGGGGTGCCTCCGCATCATTCCGTCCTGCCCGGCCTATTCCGGTTGCCGCGCTTGAAACAGCGCTGGCGCAAGGCGCGCCGGATAAATCGGGAGCGGAGGCCGTCGTGCAATTGCAAGATGTGGCGGCAGGCTCCAACGCCTGGGCGGTCAGCGCTGCAAAAACACAGGACGGGCGCGCTATCCTCGCCAATGACATGCATCTTAGCCTATCCGTGCCTAATCTTTGGTATCGGCTTGAAATGAATTACGGAACCGTTCATAGCGCAGGCGTCGCATTACCGGGTGCGCCTATCCTGGCGGCAGGCAGTAACGGCTTGATTGCCTGGGGCAGCACCAGTTTGTCGGGCGATTTCCTGGATCTGGTCAGCTTGGAACTGAATCCCGAAAACTCTGATGAATACAGGGTTGACGGTCATTGGCAGGGTTTTGAGCATGCCACGGAAATAATCCGCGTCAAGGATGCCGACGCACGGCGGATCGATGTCAGGCGTACCTTATGGGGGCCGGTCGCAACCGAGGCCTTGCTGGATAAGCTGGTTGCGATCCACTGGGCGGCGCTTGACGATAATATCGTCAATTTCGGCCTGCTGGACCTGGAGCAGGCTGAAACGCTAGAGGACGCGATGCGAATCGTTAACCATACCGGCGGTCCCCAGCTCAATTTTTTATTAGCCGATCATAGCGGGCAGATAGCCTGGACGATTATGGGCAGGATACCCAGGCGCTTCGGTGGCGACGGCTCGGTCAGCCGATCCTGGGCGGACGGGAATGTCGGCTGGGACGGCTATGTCGATGCCACAGACTTGCCGCGGCAAATCAATCCGCCGGAAGGATTGCTGGTGTCGGCGAATGACCGCCGCTTGGGAAAACAATATCCTTATATTATCGGCCACCAGTTCGCCAACGGCCACCGCGCGTACCGCATCACACAAGCGCTGAAGCAGATGCCGGTTGTCAATGAAGGATCGATGTTCGGCTTGCAGCTCGATACGGGCAATGAGTTTTATGCGTTTTACCAGCAACTGGCATTAACCGTTCTATCGCCGGAAATCATCGCTGGACAAGACGAGTTGCAGGAACTGCGCGATTACCTGTTAGCCTGGAACGGCAGGGCGGATACCGATAGTCTCGGCTTTCCCCTGCTGGTAAAGTTCAGGGCGCAATTAGCGGAATCTGTTTTTACTCCTTTTTTGGCGGCATGTCGGAAAGCCGATAAAAACTTCGGTTATGCCTGGACGTATATCGATACGCCGCTACAAGCCATGCT